>JAFADH010000112.1 GCA_023424995.1 Bacillota bacterium
TCCTTGACCCATTGCACCTGCTCCATGATTATTTCAAGATCGGCCGCTTCCACCGGCATCCGGCTCAGGGCATTCAGATTGCCGCTGTTCCATAGATATTCCTTGCCGTAGATATTCTGAAGCCGCTTCGTATACTGAATCTGAATCTCCTCCGACAGCCACCATTTCATAAACTCCCAGGCCTTTTCCTTTTTACCTGATTTTTCAAAGATCGCGACTGCCTGGCTTCCGCCGGTGCTCCAGCGCTCCACCTCACCGTTTTCATTCTCTCTTCCAGGAAGAAGCGCAACTCCCCAGCGGTTATTGATCTCCGGCGCGCCGTTCTTCAATTGGATATAGATCGAGAAATTACCCACGCCGACGGGAGTTTCCCCAAAACGGAAGTTATTATAAAAGCTCTTGATCTGAAGAGGCATCCCATAGATCTGAAACAGCTCCGTCATAAACTTCATCGCCTGTAAGCCCTCGTCACTGTCAATAACGGTGCCGCTGCCGTCCTCCCTGTAGATCTCGGCCCCGAACTGCGCGTAGAACGGCATGGTGGACGGCCAGCTTTTAAAGGCGGATTCCGTGGAGAGGGGGGTATAGAAATTCATGCCGCTGCGCTGCAGGGCAGGCAGCATCAGCAGTACGTCCTCCCAGGTATCCGGCACCTCAAAGCCAAACTCTTCAAAGATGTCCTTCCGGTAAAACAGGATATAAAAATCCTGCGTCTGGGGCAATCCGTATAATTTATCATCTATGATCATCTGCAAAAGAGAGCCCTTTGCCACGTTCCCAAGAACATCACCGATCCCCTCAAATTCCCTTAGGTCCGCCAGGGATCCGCGTACCGCCAGATCATTGATATAGAAGGAGTCTACGCCCAGAACACCGTCCGGCTGTTTATTCGCCGCATTTGCCAGGGTCAGCTTGCCCTGGTCGGTCATTAATGACAGCTTCACCCGGATACCGGTTTCCTCCGTAAAGAATTCATCCACCAGGCTTTGCAGAACGTCCATGTATTGTCTGGTGCTCTTGACCCAGATATCAATGGTATTCTCCGGATCTGAGGCTCCTTGTTCCTTCTGCCTGAAGGTTTTAACAAACCTGTGAAGCCCTTCATACACGGAATAAAAGATATTCTTATCATCCTCAGGAAGCTCTTCCGGGGTATTGGTGATTATGATCTGATCCAAAGAAAATTGCTGAAGATTCAGGGTCAGCAGGATCTTTGACAGCATCTCCAGTATGGAGCTGCTGCCTTGTGACAGGATGGACAGCCTGGCAGGGATGCGGTTGGGATCTTCTATTAATTTCCCCAGCTGAGATATGGAAAAACGCAGGTTCTGGATTTCTTCCGTGCGCTTCCCCTCCGTGATGTCAAGAAGCGCGGCTTCAACATTGTTCAGGGAGGCTTCCCACCTTTTTAAGTCCGCTGCCAGATCGGGCAGATATTCTGTCAGATCCCATTCCCGTTTCCTGTCCTGGTTATTGCCGGTCAGCTTCTTAATGTCCATGGCCAATTGATTGATTTCATCCACAATTGCTTCAATCTCCGCACTGGCATCGTAATAGGCCTTCCCGTTCAGCACAAAGGAGATCTCATGAACCCCCCGGTCAAGATAGACAGGCGTATTCTGTATCTGATTTTCCAGCTTCTCCGCATATTCAAACCTGGCCTGGCAGAATTCCTGAAAGGGAATCCGGCCGTCCACTTTGATATCTGCAAAGACGGGCGAATTGGATTTTTCCGGCATGAAGCCCCGTACTCCGATATAATAAAAGCCCGGATGCTCAATGCTGATGTAATAGGTCAACTGGTCCCCGGAATTCTTAAAAGTCTTCCCGTCGATACAGTTTAACAAAACCTGATTGGTTTCATAGGGACTTAATAAATAGTTGTTTTTATTCACTATGCTGATGTCAATATTGTTTTTATAATAAAATTGTTCCGCTTCCAAAAGAAACTGTTCACCAATAAAATCTTCATCTCCAGATAAATTCCCTTCCCGGCCGCTCGCGCTTATCTCCGATTGATAAGCCGCATATCCGGGGATCTCCCGGTGCTGTGCGAGGCTTATTCTTCCTAATGCCAAGCTGCCGGAATTAAGCTTCAGGCGGATCTCGTTCTCTCCTTCCTCCAGGGATACCGGGAGGGGAGAGGGATCATGGGAAGTCAGGCCATGCTTCAGCGTATCCACCAGAAAGGCTTGCAAAGACTCCTGTTCCGGATAGATATGATTGCCCTTCTCGTTTGTTTTAAACTCATAGCTTTGATAACGGTATTTTGTCAGCAGACGGATATTCTCATAGCCTGCGGCTTTCATCCCGTTTACCGTAAGTGACAGGGACAGGTGCTGAAAGTCATCAATGAGAGGCCGGTATTCCAGCTCCAGATTATAGGTGCCGGCTGCCTTCGCATTCACATATAATATAATTTCATCCTGTTCCGGGGTCCATAGGACCGCCGGGTCCCCATAGCCGTCCGCCGGCAGAAGCTCCGGACCGTCTTCTGATTTAAAGTCCTCCGCTTTAAAATCATAGACGGTTTCCTCCCGGTCCTTTTGCCCATACATTTCATATAAAGCCTCATCAAAGGCCAGACTCTCTTCCCCGGGCAGCCCTCTGCCATACCAAAAGGCACTGACGCTCCCCCAAATAACGCAAAGAGTTATAATGCAGATGACAGCCAGATGGAGCTTTCTTATTTTTCTCATGTTTTCCCTTTCCGCTGCTTTCATATCTTTTCTCGTTCCTGCTCATGTATTTTGCGCATCCGAATTTGTGCCAACCAAAATTGCGACGCAGAATACCGCAAAGCGGGGCGGTCAGAACAGTGCAATGAGTTTCAGACACGCCCCGGGAAGATGCAGGCACAACAGCCCATATATTACAGCAAAACCGTGACAAGCTGTTTTTATCACGGTTTTGCTAATAGCTTCATATCAGATTACTTTGGTAAATTAGCCTTTGCATCATTATAGATATTATTTGCTACCTTATCCATTTCAGCCGCATAATCAGAAAGCTGCTTGTCACCTTTGATGATCGCTATCATTAATTCCGACATGGTCATCGATTTCTCTTCCCCGTTCACCGTACCAACAACTCCCGTATCCGCATCAAAACGGGATTTCGTATAGCCCGGAACCACCTTAAAGCCTTCTACATAGACATTCTCGGGTTTTTCCTTTAAAGAAGCATATACCTGCAGGAACATGGGGAAGTCCGCATAATCCTTTAAGAAATATTCATCAATTTCAGCATCATACCCGGCGTTCAGGGGAAGTCCGCTGTAGCCCACGATGCCGAATTCGTCTTTGATCGCCATTCTGGCCTTCATGCCGTCAACCCCGAAGGACATCCATTTTGCAAGCTCATAGGCTGCTTCGGCATTGGCCGTGTTCGCGGCAACGAAGATAAAGTCCGGAACCAATACCACTTTTTCATTAGGAAGAGGAATCAGGTCGGATTTGAAAGGCCTTTCCCCGTTCTGGAAACCGGCGATTGCCCAGCTTGCTTCGTACTGGTTGGCGACGTAGCCCTCACCCCAGGCCCAGCCCGCGCCTTCCGGCAGCCAGGGTCCCGTAAAGCTTCCGTTTCCGGTATAGCCTTTTTCTACAACTTCCTTATATGTATCGATGGCTTTTGCAAATTCTTCGCTGGAGAAATTATATTTTTCTCCGTCAAAGGTACCGAAACCGATGGTGTCACTGTTTACAAGGGCACCCCAATCCTCAATGGCAAAATTGTCGATACCGCGGTATTTATCCGAAGTGGTGGCCGCAATTTTCCCCAGGAGCTCCTCCAGTGTATAGGAATAAGGAAGGGGATCAACATTCAGCTCATCATAGATATTGTAATTCTGCATAATACCGAACAAATGCATCGCGAACGGAATACCGTATACCTTTTCGTTGATCAGTCCGCCGTCACGGACAGCAGCAACTACGTTCCGGTAATCCGTATCCTCAAGGGCATACGCTGATACATCCGCCGCCCAGCCCGCAGATGCGGTATCCGGAACACTGGTCCACATATAGACATCCGGCAGTGCCTTCTGGGATGCCAGAGTATTCAGGTAATCGCCGTAATTGCCGGCCGTACCGTCTTCATTTAAAGGTACCTCCACAATATTGATGGTTGCATTGGGATAGACCTCCTTGAACTTTGCCAGCATTTTTCTTTCCAGGTTATCTTCTTCCGCGGTACCTAGGTTCCATGCCAGGTAAGACAGGGTCACCGGTTCATCAAAAACCCCTTTTTCAGGTTCTCCCGCAGGTTCGGTTACATCCGGGGAATCATCTGTATTGTCTTCCGTCGTATCTTTTTGATCCGTATCCGATTTCGGATCATCCGATTTGGAACAGCCTGAAAAAACAAGCGCAGCGACCAGCAGGATCGCCATAAGTGTGGATAAAATTTTTTTCATGTTTTCTTCTCCTTCTTTTTGTTTTATGTAGAAAACGCTTAAACCAATTTTCTATCGGCGATTTCATGTTATCACAAAAAATAGCGTAAATCAAGAGGTAACTTGATATTATTTTGTTATTTTGAACAATTCATTTGTTTATATGGTAATTTTATTAGCTTAATTTACATATTAAAACGCTTTCGTTATTTTTCGTTTTTATGCTTGCATTTTATTTTTATTTATGTTAAATTGCATATGATAGTGCATATATTTGATACAAAACAAGGATGCTCTCTGTTATTTACATAAAATTATCTTTTTTATTATTTTTTTACAAGAAAGCGTTTAACCACAAACTGGGAAAGGAATGAGAGAATGCTGAAATACGCTGATAAACAGTTCTATCTGGATGGCAAACCGGTGCTCATCATGGCAGGTGAAATACATTATTACCGGCTGGATCCCTCCGAATGGCAGCCAAGGATCGACGAATTAAAGGCTGCGGGGTTCAATACGGTTGCCACCTATATCCCATGGGTATGCCATGAGCATAAGGAAGGCGATATTGATTTGACCGGAAGGCTTCATCCCAGACATAATATCAAGGCATTTATAGAACTCTGTGAAGCCAACGATCTGTATCTGTTTTTAAGACCGGGTCCGTTTATCATGGCAGAAATGAAGAATGACGGAATTCCCCACTGGATATATAAAAAATATCCCCATATCATTCCAAGCGGGTTCGACGGTCAGGCGGCGACGACTCCTACACTGGATTACCTGGCCCCTGATTTTCTTGGGGCGGTTAAGAACTGGTACCGTGCCATTATGACCCTGATCAGTTTTCATACCCCGCCCAAAGGCGGCAGGGTCATCGGCGTCCAGCTGGACAATGAAATCGGCATGCTGTCCTGGGTGAGCAACCGTCCGGACCTGACCGATTCGGTGATCCTTCAGTTTTGCACCTGGTTAAAGGAGCATTACGGCGCAGATACGCTTGGAAGGCGCTATCCCATGAATCCCGATTCGGAGCTTCCTGCCTTCGTACGTTCTCCCAAAGGGGAACCGGAGACAGCCCTGCATCATGACCTGGGTTTATTTATGAGGAAGCGTTTTAAAAAATATGTGCATATATTAAGGGAATATGCCGCAGAGTCCGGCGTTACGGATGTCTTATACTTTGTAAACATACACGGCACCGGCGGGGGCAGAGGCTTTACCTATCCCATCGGTGTCAGCCAGCTGATTGAAACCTATGAAGATCCGGATGATATCTTAAACGGCAGCGATGTATATTTTGGTGATTTTAAGATATACAACTTCCAGGACATGTACCTGTGCAACAGCATTACCGATTCCACGAACCGCCACGGAAAGCCCCTGTCCACCCTGGAGTTTAATCTGGGGGATTCCAACTTCGGGGACAATTACAACGGACGGGACATGGCAAGCAGCAATGACTTTAAGCTCCGTCTTTCCATCGCCCAGGGCAATAAGTTCCTGAATGCCTATCTCTTCTGCGGAGGCACCAATTACCGTTTTGCGGATCCCCTGGAAGACGGCAACGACCGGATCGCAACTACAGGCGAAACCCACGGTTTTGCGGCCCCTATCGGTCCTGCCGGCATACCGAACCATACCTACCCCAGGATGAAGCGTGTGGTACGGCAGTTTATGGCGCTTTCCGCCAAGCATGCCGCCTGCTTTATTGATTATGACCCGATATATTATGGATTCATCCCCGATTATTATATGACGGAATACATCTACGAAAAGGCGGCTCACTGCCGTGCAAAATACAACAATCTGCAGGAAAACCGCAATATGGCCTGGGAAAGCTCCGTCCGTGCTTTATTATTGCTGGGCACCAAGCTGGGTACCGTGGATGTGCAGAATAACAGCCTGGACTCTCTCATCGGGGAATTGATCATCTCTTCCTCCGAGTATATGCCGGAGAGCCTGCAGAAGAAGCTGGCAGACTTTGTGGAAAAAGGCGGCTCCCTCCTTCTCCAGGGCCAGCTTCCCCGCTTCAACGAATTGGGTGAAGCCTGTACCCTGCTGGCAAAAGCCATCGGTGCTGTCCATATCAAGAAAGTCCGGTATACCGGGAAGCGTCAGCTGTCCATCATCCCTCAGGGACCCGTGGGCGATTTTCCCGAATTCAATGCGGACTATTACGAAGCCTACGAGGTGAAGGACGCACAGGTATTGCTCTGCGTCTACGGCTCCGGCGAAGTATGCGGCTTTTATAAGGAAGTCGGTTCCGGAAGGGTTGCGGTGCTTGCCGCCTCTGTCCGCTGCAGCCTGTCCTTCTTCAGCCGCATCCAGGAGCTGCTGGGAGCAAAAAAGGCCCTCAGCCATGACATTACTGTTCCCGGTGCCGGCGTATTCCTGACAGAAACCGTCAACGCAGATAACGAGCGGTTCCTCTATCTCATTAATATGGACGATATAGACAAGGATTTTCATGTATACCGCCATGGGGAACCCCTTTATGACAGAAAGCTTCATCTGCCGGCTAACGA
>JAFADH010000136.1 GCA_023424995.1 Bacillota bacterium
GTGCTATCTCGTTATAAAGAAGTTGAGTATAAAATTGAGTATAAAATGTATATTCAACAAGGATTTTAAAAGAATTAGAATGGTAAGATCTCTGAAACCCTTATAAATAAGGCACTCTAGACCACAAGCAAACAGCCTGCCACGTCTTTGCGGCAGGCTGTTGCTAAAAAGGGGAGGATAAGTATTTAACTTCTCTTTGGTAATCATAATTGGAGGGGGAGTCCAATTATGAAAGAGCATACGCATTTACATCCTTTACGGAACGCCTTTGTTCCGCGTTAGGATATTACTATTATGATACACATTTGCAATATTTATACATTGTATAAAAAATATTTCACATGGAAATTTATAAAATAACGTGATATAATCGAAACGATGGAATTTCAGGTGGTAATAATGACAAATAATCCACCTGCTGCAGATGTGTACAAGCCGTTGCCTGGACACATGGATAGAACACAGGAATGAGGAAGGAAAAAAATTATGAGTTTATTACAAGAGTGGAGAGATTATGCATATGCCAAGGATATGAACGGCCGCGAGGGTCAATTATTCTGGGCGAATTATTTTAATATGGAAAAGGAAGTATATAAAGTACTGCTGGCGAATGTCGATAAAGTATATGAAGGAACTGTTGCGGAGCTGGCGAAGGAGTTCGGATTGGAGCTTAGCATTATGACAGGCTTTCTGGATGGCATCAATGACAGCCTGGTAACGCCGAACCCCATTGAAGAGATGGAACAGGATACCAGGATCAGTCTGGCTTTTGATAAGGAAAAGCTTTATAAGAACATGGTGGGAGCCCAGGCCGATTGGCTGTATGAGCTGGAAGAGTGGGATGCGCTTTTATCACCGGAACGTAGGAAAGAACTATATCGCGAACAGAAAAGTTCTGGTACAATAGTAAAGGACAAGAAAATCGGAAGAAATGATCCCTGCCCCTGCGGAAGCGGAAAGAAGTATAAGAAATGCTGCGGTGTCAGTGCATAAGAAGCTTCCGGAATAATAGGAGTTGCCGGGATAACACGAAATAACAGCTCCTCCTTAAGGCAGTTTTCTGGTAGTCCTGGGGAGGAGCTGTTCTCTATTATATGTGTATTTTATTCAGTATATATCAACAGGCTTGGCAGCAGTGAATATCACAGGATTATCTTCCCTGCTTATACAGAAGAAATCTTGCGAATTCCCGAAGTTCAGCAATGCTGTCAGGGGTTAGCTGCTTATACAGGTCGAAGAACTCAACAATTTCTTTGTCCAGTACCTCTCCATCTACTGGAAGATAAGAATCAGTAAGACCAAGCAGGTAATCACAGGATACATCAAAATATTTTGATAAAGCAATCAGCTTATCAAAAGACGGCTCATTTCGTTCGGACTCATAGTTTGAAATAGCTGTTGGCTTTAATCCGAGGATGTCAGCTAATTCTCCCTGGGTGAGTTTATTTTTCTGCCTTAGCTGTCTCAAACGGACATTGAATTTCATGTTGGCACCTTCTCCTAAAGACTCAATTATTCGCGAAAAATACTTCAAAATATTATATATTATATATCTGATAAAATATCTATGTCAATATAAAATACGCGTAATACATAGTTAAGAACCATGAATAAAACCGGCCAAAAACTGGAAGTATAAATATGAGTAAGCTTGATTGCATATTTTCAGTCTACATAAATAATAACTACAGATAGGATAAAGACAATGGGAAAAAAATATGATATGTATATCGATTATGAACGGTCTTACAGAAGGCGGAAGAGATTACGCAAAAACAGAACAGGCATGGTTATTTTAATTATAATTCTGATTCTGGTTCTGGGTACGGCTGTTGTTCTGTTCTTTAGAGACAGGATAGATATTTTTAAAGAAAAAGTAACCATCAAACAGTCTGATCAGGATAATATATGGAGTTCATCGGAGAATGAAGCGCCGGATATTACGCCGGTTGTGACGACGCAGCCTACGATAACGGATGCGGCTGCACCGACACAGGAGCCGACATTAACTCCAACTATTACACCTGCGCCGGTTGTTACCACACCTGCCGCGGCTGTGAGCGGTGACGGAGTTCTTTGGGAGGATAACCGGACCCCGGCGAAAGTTAAGGGTATCTATGTCACAGCATCAGCTGCCGGTACGAAGAAGTTAAGCAGCCTGGTCTCGCTGGTGGAGACCTCGGAGCTCAATGCCATGGTAATAGATGTCAAGGGTGATGAGGGAAAGATATCCTATCGTATGGAAAGTCCACTGGCGAAGGAAATCGAAGCAACTACCAATACGATTTCCGATATGGCGAATCTGGTGAAGACGCTAAAGGATAAGAATATCTACCTGATCGCCCGTATCGTAGCCTTCAAGGATCCCTATCTGGCGGAGAAGAGGCAGGACCTGGCGATCAAGAATAAGGACGGTTCCCTGTTCCGGGATAATAATGGAGAAGGCTGGGTGAATCCTTATAAGCAGGAGATATGGGAGTATCTGGTGGAGGTGGCTGCTCAGGCTGCCGCCCTCGGCTTTGATGAGATACAGTTCGATTATATTCGCTTTTCTACGGGGAAAGGAATTTCTGATGCTGATTTCGGAGAGGAAGCAGAGAATAAAAGTAAGGAAGATATTATCACTGAATTTACGAAGTATGCCTGTGAACAGTTAAAGCCTCTGGGGGTATTCGTGTCTGCGGATGTATATGGTACTATTATAAACAGCAGTGTGGATGCGGCCCTGGTAGGTCAGAATTATGTGGAGATGGCGAAATATCTGGACTATATCTGCCCCATGATATATCCGTCCCATTTCGGAGAAGGCAACTACGGCATTCAATATCCGGACCTGGAGCCCTATAATATCATACAAAAGGTATTGACTGCTTCCAAGGAAAAACTGGCCCAGCTTCCCGAGGATGAGCACAAAGCGATCGTAAGGCCCTGGCTGCAGGATTTCACTGCAACCTGGATAAAGAAGCACCAGAAGTATGGTGCGGATGAGTTGAGAGAGCAGATGGAAGGGGTATATTCCGTGGGCTATGACGAGTGGATCCTGTGGAATGCATCCAATAATTATACGGAAGAAGGGTTGCTTCGGAAATAAGCAATCTTTAACTTACTTACCGGAGCTGGTTTTTATGCTAATGAAATAAAATACTTTATTAGCATTAATAATATAAAATATCAAATGCTGATTTTCATACTTTTGATAAAAGGTGCTATTTTTTAGCATTGTGTATCTCGATTATCAGAACAGTATTTCAGTTGCAATAATATATGATATTAAAAGTTGTACTGTTCTTCTGATAAAAGGCGCTGTTTTGCGCCGTGCATCTCGATTGCAGGAACATCTTTCAGTTCCTGTGATATAAGCAGTCAGAATCAATTCTTCAGGCTTCCGATAAAAAGCCTTGATTTTGCAGCCTGTATCATATTTAAAGGAATATCTTTTTATTCCTGTAATATAATTTTAGTAGAATTATATCCGGAGGTGTCTCATGGAGAAGCTATTATTCCGTCAGAATACCAAGATATTGGCTCTGCTTAAGGGATTGCTGATTTCTTATATTATTACAGCTATTTTATTATTATTACTTTCGATTGTAATGCTAAAGACAGATCTGCCGGGCATGGTAATCAGCGGAGGGATTAATTTGACCTATATAATTTCTGCCTTTGCCGGAGGTTTTTTCGCAGGAAGGAAGCTGGAGAGGCGTAAATTCCTTTGGGGACTGCTGATGGGAGTTATTTATTTTGTCATAGTTATGCTGGTTTCCCTGGCGATGAATACATCATCCCCACTGCCCCTCGGGAACATGCTTGTGGTGTTTTCAATCTGCAGCCTGAGCGGAATGCTTGGAGGAATGATTAGTTAGAATTTGATAACAAGTGAGTTGGTCAGCCAATTCACTTGTTTTTTATCAAAGGATTGACAGGGAGTACTTCTAATTCGTATTAATTTGGGTAAATTTGGTTATCATTTGACCATGATTCAACAAAATGATTGCAATTTGATTTTGACATGATTATACTATAATTAATTAACTGGCAGGATACCCTCTGGGAATCCCGCCTTTAATCAACAAATGGGAAGGATAGAATAATGAAGGGAATTATTTTGGCGGGTGGGCTCGGAACAAGGTTATATCCTGTGACGCTGGCGATTTCCAAGCAGATACTGCCCGTATATGACAAACCTATGATTTATTATCCTCTGTCGGTGCTTATGCTGGCAGGTATCAAGGATGTATTGATTATCTCGACTCCTCGGGATATTATTGTTTTTAGAGAACTATTCGGTGACGGAAGCAGGCTTGGCCTGCATATGGAATATAAGATTCAGGAGGCACCGAAGGGATTGGCGGAAGCATTTATTATAGGAGAAGAATTCATCCAAGATGACCGTGTCGCTCTGGTGCTTGGTGATAATATCTTCTACGGCAGGGGCTTTAGCGGGATGCTTAAGACTGCTTCCCGGCGCGAGTCGGGAGCCACGATCTTCGGTTATTACGTAAAGGATCCTACCGCTTATGGTGTCGTTGCCTTTGATAAGGACGGTACGGTTACGGATATCGAGGAAAAACCGGGGCAGCCCAAATCAAACTATGCGGTACCGGGACTTTATTTCTATGATAACGAGGTTATCAGTATAGCGAAGAGCATCAAGCCTTCCGCACGCGGGGAATTGGAGATCACGGAAGTGAATAACCAGTATTTAAAGCGCGGTGCCTTGAAGGTTGAGCTTATGGGCCGTGGTATGGCCTGGCTGGATACAGGTAATCATGACTCTTTGCTGGATGCGGCAAATTATGTGGCGTCCATTCAGAAACGGCAGGGCCTTTATGTCTCCTGCGTCGAAGAAATAGCCTACAAGCAGGGCTTTATCGACCGTGAACAGCTTATTAGACTGGCAGATTCCATGAAGACTACGGAGTACGGACGTTATCTGTATGATGTGGCGAATGGCTTATAAAGTGAGGTATTCATAAATTGAGTAATTTTACATTTCATAAATGCAGCATTGAAGGATTATATGTAATTGAACCGAAAGTATTCGGTGACAAGCGCGGGTACTTTATAGAGACTTATCATTACGAGGATTTTAAAGCGGCAGGACTGTCCATGGTATTTGTGCAGGATAACCAGTCCTCCTCCGGCAAAGGAGTCCTCAGGGGACTGCATTTCCAGAAGACTCATCCCCAGGGGAAGCTGGTGCGTGTACTAAAGGGAACAGTATATGATGTGGCCGTGGATCTGCGCAGAAACTCCCCTACCTATGGACAATACAAGGGAGTGATTCTTTCCGAGGAGAATAAGAGGATGATCTATGTTCCGGAAGGCTTTGCGCATGGTTATCAGGTTATATCCGATACGGCGGAATTCAGCTATAAATGCACTGATTTTTATCATCCCGAGGATGAAGGAGGTATTCTTTGGAATGATCCCGGCATTGGAATTGACTGGCCTTTAGACGGTATGGAACCTGTCCTTTCCGACAAGGATATGAAGCACCCTACCCTGAAGCAAAGCGGATTTAAATTTGATTATTAGTGGAGCGGTAAGAACCTACAGTATTATATTACGATGCCACAGAGCGGCATATGCTGCCATTCAGGCAGCCAGGAGGTATATATGAAAAAGATAATGATCACCGGTGCTGCCGGCCAGTTGGGACTGGCTCTGAACCGGTTATTAAAGGAGAAAACACAATATATCCTGCTCCGCACCAATGCAACCGTTTCTGAAGGTGCAGCTGTGCAGCTATTGGATATTACAGAGGAAGCGGCAGTAAGAGAATATGTGGGAAGTACGAAACCGGATATTATCATTAACTGTGCTGCCATGACAGCGGTTGACTTATGTGAGACCGAACAGGAGCAGGCATACAGGATCAATGCCCTGGGCCCCAAATATCTGGCTCAGGCTGCGGAAGCTGTCGGAGCGAAGCTGGTCCATATCTCAACGGACTATGTATTTGACGGACAAGCCCTCATTCCTTATACGGAGGAATCCATTCCCAATCCTATGAGCGTGTATGGCAGGACAAAGCAGGCGGGGGATGAATTCGTCCGGGCTTATTGCAAGAAAGCATTTATCCTTAGAACTGCCTGGGTATATGGAGAAGGCAGTAACTTTGTCAGGACCATGCTCCGTCTGGCTGAGAATGGGAATAGAATAAGGGTAGTATCCGATCAATACGGAACACCGACCAGTGCTCTGGAGCTGGCAAGAGTTATTATATTCCTCATGGAGACGGAGGACTATGGAATCTATCATGCTACCTGTGAAGGAAGTACCAGCTGGTACGATTTTGCCAGAACTATTTTTAAGGAAGCAGGATTGCAGATTGACATAGAGCCGATACTCACCTCGGAATATCCGACCCCGGCCAGACGCCCCATGTATTCTGTCCTGGACAATAAAGCGCTATATAACCGCCACGGTTATATAATGAAGGGATGGAAGGAAGCGTTCAGGGAATATCTCCATGAAAAGCGGTTTCTTAATATGACCCTGAGGTAACAGGCTTATGCTGTTCTGACAAATCATAATACAGGTTATCAGGAGGTTGTCTTCAGTTTCCGGTAAGAGGTGCCGGTTTTGAGCCATACCTCTGATTACAGGAAGAGGAACTGATTCCTGTAGTAGAAGTTACCGGAAGTTACTTCTAAACTTCTGATAAAAGGTACTGCTTCTGCGCCGTGCATCCGATTACAGGAACATTATTTTGGTTCCTGTAATATAAGTTATCAGAAGTTGTACTGTACTTCTGATAAAAGATGTTGTTTCTGCGCCGTGCATCTCGACTACAGGAACAGTATTTTGTTCCTGTAATATAAGTTATCAGAAGCTGTAATTCTAACGTCTGATAAAAGATGTTGGTTTTATGCCGTACCTTCTGATTACGGGAACAGGAATTTAATTCCTGTAATATAAACGATCACAGCTGCTTTTTATATCTTCGGTAAAGGTATTGTTTCTGCACAGTGCATCCCGATTACGGGAACATCCTTTTGCTGCTGTATTATAAATTATGGGCAGATATCCTTTATCTGATTATAAAGACGCAGTTTCTGCGTCA
>JAFADH010000166.1 GCA_023424995.1 Bacillota bacterium
AATTTATAAGGACATTCAAATAAAGAAATTTATAAAGATATGCAAATAAAGAATGCATTCTACAGGTATGTAATAAGGCGGCTTATTATAACGGTATAGTATTAAATAATAAATTGAATATAGGCTCGGTACAAATAAAGAGCCATAAATAATACACTAAGAAGAACATAAAATATTTATGTAAATTAAAGGAGACAAAAAATGGATACTACACAAACCAATAACAAATCACGTAAAATCACTACCAGGGATTTAGTCCTTACGGCTATGTTCACAGCAGTCATCTGCGTCCTTTCACAGATAGTAATACCTACACAGCCAATTCCGTTTTCCTTGGGTTTATTAGCAATCTTTCTTACCGGTGTTATCTTAACCCCGAGAAATGCCTTCCTGGCAGTACTGGTATACCTGCTTCTGGGTGCATTTGGACTGCCTGTCTTTGCGAACTTCAAAGGTGGCATTCAGCAGTTGGCAGGCAATACCGGCGGATATCTTGCGGCATATCCTCTTATGGCTCTTATTACCTCATTATCTTATAAATTCAGCAGAAAATACAGATCAGCCGGGCTGTTGATCGGTTTATCGATCGGAATGGTTATATCCTTACTTCTCTGCTATCTTATCGGCACAATGTGGTTTACATATCTGTCCGGCAACTCTTTCTATGTATCTCTTACTCTTTGCGTATTTCCCTTTGTATTGTTTGATTTATTTAAAATCGCAATTGCAATTGCAATCGGTATTGTTATACGAAGAGCTGTCGCAAAATAACCCTGCTGTAAAGCAATGTACAAAAATAAGCTTTGAATGGTATTATTAATCCCTTTCAAAGCTTATTAAACTCTATATAAAAATACTAAAAAACCTACTAAAAAGTATTGACTTTTGTTAGCAGGTTTTTATGGTATAAATAATATTTTATATAAATTAATATCAAGCTTTATTCTGCAACAGACCCTTTTCATTTTACTGTTACTCAAGTATTTACTTCATTATCCCCACAGAGACGAAGAGCGTCCCCAACGATAATATGATTACATGGGTGCAAATAATTCTTCAAGCTCTGTTCTGGAGAGTGTATTTATAAATACCTCCTTGGAGCTGATAATGGAATCTGATAATTCCTTCTTCTTGCGCTGGAGCTTGAATATCTTTTCTTCTATGGTTCCCTTGGTTATCAGTTTCATCACATGTACCTTGTTCTGCTGGCCGATGCGGTAAGCACGGTCCGTAGCCTGGTCTTCTACTGCCGGATTCCACCAGGGATCATAATGGATAACCGTGTCGGCGCCGGTAAGATTCAAGCCGGTTCCTCCCGCCTTCAGAGAAATCAGGAACACTTTCCCTTCACCCAGATTAAAACGTTTAACATAATCATTCCGGTCTTCAGTGGGCGTAGCTCCCTCCAGATAGAAATAGGTGATATCCAGATCCTTTAATTCATTTTCAATTAACCGGAGCATGGAAGTGAATTGTGAGAATACAAGAATCCGGTGATCGTTGGCGATAGCTTCCGGAATGATCTCCATAAGAAGCTCCAGCTTTCCGCTTCCTCCCTGATAGTTCTCCAGAAAGGTGGACGGATGGCAGCATATCTGGCGGAGCCGCGTAAGCGCCGCCAATATCTTCATACGGCTTCGTTCAACGCCATTTTCCTCAATCTCCGAATGGATCTCACTGCGTATATTCTCAAGAAAGGACATATATACCAGCTTCTGTCCCTCAGACATATCGGTGAGCATCTTTGTCTCATATTTATCCGGAAGCTCCGTTAATACATCCTTCTTCATACGTCTTAAGATAAATGGCTCTATATGCTGGTGCAGGTCCTGCAAAGCCTCCTTATCCTCTTTGAGTATGGGCTTTTCATAAAGCTCCACAAACCTGGAATGACTATTCAGATATTCCGGCATAATGAAATCAAAGATGGACCATAGCTCCGACAGGCTGTTCTCAATGGGCGTACCCGTAAGGGCAAACCGGTGCAGTGCCCGAAGCCGCTTCACCGACTTGGCATTCAGTGAGGAATCATTCTTTATAAATTGCGCTTCATCGATGAATACGGTATGAAAATCAATCTTCTCATATAAGGTTATATCTCTTCGGATTAATGGATAAGAGGTTATGAGCACATCATATTCCTTGTGCTTTGCAATTGACTCCTGCCGCTCCGCAGGCGCTCCGGTTATTACCAGGGCTTTCACGTGGGGAGCAAAATTCTCTATCTCATCCAACCAGTTAAATATTAATGAGGTGGGGCACACGATCAGACTTTGCTGACTGCGCTTATCAACCATATTGGAAGCAATATATACGATGGACTGCAGGGTCTTTCCCAAGCCCATGTCATCAGCAAGAATTCCCCCAAGCTCATTATCGGCCAGGGTCTTCAGCCATTTATACCCGGTTAGCTGATAAGGCCGCAGCTTTGCAAGAATTCCCTCCGGTATTTCATATTCCGTAGCTGCCGGATTCAGTATCTTATCCGTCAACGCCAGGAAATCGCGGTCGCGTTCAAAAACAAAATTCTTTTCAGAGAAGGCCTTGTTCAGGTATACGGCATGCTGCTTCTCCAGAATATACGCATCCTCACGCAGATTCTTGTCACTGACATTCAGGGAGCTTAAGATCTGGGATACCTCATTTATGGTCTTATCCTCCAGATTGATAAAGCTTCCGTTCTTCAGCCTGTAATATTTCTTCCTGACCTGATAGGAATGAAGCAGTTCCCGTAATTCCTCCCTGGGAACCTCATCGAAGGAAAGATCCAGCTCCAGCATATTAATCTCCGAGTTCATCCGCACTCCGGCACGAAATCCTCCCGGAGCCCGGATTCCGAGACGCCTGAAGTCTTCGGAATAGAAAAGCTGCGCCTTAGTCTCCAATGCCATAACCCTGCCTGATAAAAATTCATAGATCTTATCTTCATCCTTTAACAGGTAGAAATTCTTATATGGAAGAAAGCCCTCCTGCAGAAGCTCCGATATAATGGCATCCTCTTTCTCCCTCTGACGAACGATAATATAGGGACCGGCAGCAGCACTGGCAAAGGAATTGAATTCATATTCACCATATTGGTATTTTAATTCCGCTTTAATACCGGATTTATATTTATCAAAATAGATCTTTGCTTCCATATCGCAGCTGATGTATCTGCTCTTCAGCTCTTCCGGAATATCAAGCTCCATGGTCTCACTGATTCGGGGCAATACATGCTCCAGGAAGCTGGTCTTGCTGTCTCCGCGAAACACTAACGGCTCCTTATCCTTGCCAAGACTGTTGTAGAACGGTTTATAATTACGGATGAATTTTGCATCCGGCTGGTAGATTGCACCATCGAAGAATAACAGCTCCCCGGTCTCCGTTAAAGGCAATACCGCTTCCTTTCCCTGATAATCTACACTGATAGAATCCTCATCCACGGATAGCTGATAGGATATCTTGGGATTCCCCTTTGCATAGACTACATCTGTATACACCCTTCCGTACAGTTCCAGTGTCATACCCTTCGTTCCCAGCAGTTCAAGCAATTTGATCAGCATATTCTTGGTAATAAACATCTGTGACTTTGAAAATATCTTAGAGAAATGGGTGCTGTCAATCACCTCCTGAATCTCATAAATCCCAAGCAGATAATCTAAAATCTTCAAGGAAGTGGCATCAAAGGTACTCTCACCGCTTACAAATTTGAATTCCTTACCGATTGCGAAGCTTTCATGATGATATATATCAGCCAGGAATTTCTTAATTGTCTGAACTTTATATTTACGGTTACTTCCGCCATGAAGGGACACCAATGCCCGGCCGTTATCCCCTTTGAGAATTGAAGGAATGCTCACTACAATCTCCAGACCAAAGGTCTCACCTACCAGATGGGCATCCTCCTGAGCGATAAAATAATCCAGCAAAGACATAACCTTTCTCTCTTCCGGATTCTTTGACTCCGTCAGCAGAGTGCGTTCCTGATATTTCAGTACGAATAATAAGGCGGCTACAACATGCTTGCAGGCACCTTGGTCCTTAAGCCTTGAAGGACAATTGCAGCTATAATCAAAGGAACCGTCCTCCTGCTCATCAATCGTTACAGAATAATTATAGTTTCCTTTCACGGTCAGACGATATTGTTTGCCTGCATTGGAATAAGTCGCATTGACAATGCGATTATCCTTATAATATTGCAATCCTCTGGCATAAACCGTATCATTGGAAGCCAGATTGCGTATTCCTGTACGCGAAATCTGAATCATAAACGCACACCTCACCGAAAGTACTTATTTACAAAATACAAATAGATATACTCCTGGAACAACTAGTATCTTATTATTATACCACGGAAATAAGAAAATGTGTAAAAGTTTTTATAACAATTCAAGTAATTGTCACATTCAATATAATTCCATAAATAATCTTATATCATTCCAATGGGATGATACGAAATTATAAATAATAAAAGAGAGTATCTGTCATATGCTTTCAGATACTCTCCTATTTAAAATTATTCATTCTATATTTTATTTGTTCGTCTATTTGAGGTGTTACCTATTAATTAGGTGGACGATACTTCCTGCATGCAGGAGTTTGTTCTCCTTTCAATATTATATTTATATGAGGGCAAATCAATTATGTGTTCGGCGGACTATACCTCTCTTTTCTTGATTATTATGAGACGGATCAATGAAATCTTTGGTGGTCCATACCTCTCTTTTTCTGATTTTCTTTATGAGGTAAATCAATTAAGTTGTTGGTAGATTATACCTCTCTTTTTCTTGATCTTTCTTTACGAGGCAGATCAGTTAAGTCTTTGTTGGACTACACCTCTCTTTTCTTGATTTTCTTTTTATGAGATAAATCAATTAAGTCTTTGTTGGACTATACCTCTCTTTTCTTGATTTTCTTTTTATGAGATAAA
>JAFADH010000170.1 GCA_023424995.1 Bacillota bacterium
TCCTTGACAATGGGTACAGTTTACTATTTTATTTATCTTTTCTGTTTTATCTCTATGTCTTCTTTGTATCTTCTTTGTATCTTCTTTATATCTTCTCTGTATCTTCTCTGCATCTTCTCTGTATCTTCTCCGTATCTTCTCTGATGCTCCACTGCCTCTTCTTCGCTTCTTCTCTTTTTCCGCTTTTATTGTATTAATGCCATTCTTTTCTTTGGTGAATTCATGCTGTTTATTTGGAGTTATAAGGTTCTAACTGTTTCAAATATCCTTTGACCATTTTCCTTGCAAGTGTTTTGTCATAAATACCCGGAAAGAAAGAATAGTATTTCCAGAGAAGTGCTGCGATAGAGGTCACGGGAATGATCGCTCTGTTCTTCACCACGCCCTTTAATATAATCTTTGCCGCCTTTTTAGGATCCATCCATTTGTTTTTGCTTTTTAGTTCTTTTTTAAGAGCTTCTCCCGCACCCACTACTTCCGATGTTTCAAGTATGGGAGTCTGAACCGGTCCCGGGCAGACAACACTCACCCTGATACCGTAAGTCTCCGCCTCCGGCCTCAGGGCAGTTGAAAAGCCGACTACTCCGTATTTGGTCGTAGAGTATGGCGCTCTCATAGGGGTGGGAAACAGCCCGGCTCCGGAAGCAACATTGACAATATGTCCGGAGCCCTGCTTCATCATATGCTTGTAAGCCTCCGTTGTAATATAGATGCTTCCCCAGAGGTTTACATTAACGATCTTCTGCCACCGGCTCATATCTATACGCCAGGTCTCTCCTCCTATTGCTATTCCGGCACTGTTGAATAAATAATCAATTTTGCCGTATTTCTCTGCTGTGTGATGCATAAGGCCCCGCACCTGGTCAAAATCTGCTATATCCAGAGAAAAAGCCTCCGCATTCCGGCCCTTGCTTCGAATGGCTTTGACAAGCTCTTCCGCCCCGCTAAGGTTAAGATCCGCAACAATGACCCTGGACCCTCTTTCTGCCAATGCTTCACATAAGGCCTTTCCGATTCCGGAAGCCCCGCCTGTTACAATTGCTACCTTGTTTTCGAACATACAAATTCCTCCTTCAGATAATTTGATTTCGGAGACATCTGTATATTATCTTGACAGGTGTCTCTTAAATAATTATAATAAGCAGGATAATCGAAAACAAGACACAAAGGACTGCCGGCAGTCGCTTAAGCAACAGAAAGGGCGTATTTGTATATGGATAAGATAAAAGCAGTGGATTTACGAATCAGAAGAACTCATAAGCTCTTACTTGAGGCGTTAACACAGTTATTGGCCGAAAAAAGCTTTGAAAGCATAAGTGTAACTGAAATATGCGACAGGGCAATGATCAACCGTACCACCTTTTATAAGCATTATACGGATAAGTATGATCTAGTACAAAGAGGGTTTCAGGAATTGATGAATGATCTGGCCTCCAAAATCGATTATCCGGATATGGTGAATGACAGCTTCTCCCCGCAGAAGCCCCCCGCACATTTTTTGTTTATGTTTCAGCATGTCCTGGAACACAGGACATTCTATGAGCTTATGCTGAATCAGAGCACCTTCGGCATATTAAGAAGTATTTTTATTGATTGGTTGAATAAACAGTCACAATTCAGGATAAAGACTTCATCAATAAATAATGACAAGATTCCTATGCCTATTACCGCCCGCTTTGCCACCGGAGCTTTAATTGAAGTCCTGAATTGGTGGCTTGAAAACGATACCCCTTACAGCCCGGAGGATATGGCCCTTTTCCTTGCCGAGCTGTACAAAAAGCAGTTCATCCTGACTCCCCCATAACGGACATTAACGGATACTCCTGACGACCTCCATATCATTGAATTTTGAGAGGATGATCTCTTTTCATCATCACTGTCATGACTTTTCCAAACTGCATTTTCCCTCTCCTCCATGTAAGGTTTTCCCATTAAAATCAGTATGGAGCTGCCGCACTTTATTCCACGCTTTTCAGTGAGGCTGCCATATCAATACTCTTAAATTTCCTGCCCATGATATAATTTACAACCATCGTAAAAGCAAAAATCAATACCCCGCCGGCAACAATGCTGGGCGCAGAGATAAAAGGGGAGATCTCCATATCCGGATTTGCTGTCTGCGCCTGCATCATAACGATCAGTCCGAATCCGAGCACCGCACCCAAGGGTAAACCGAATATTGTTATCCAGATGTTTTCACGCAGAACCAGTCTTTTCATTTCCTTTTGACGGAACCCCAGAACCTTTAAAGTAGCAAGCTCACGGATACGCTCGTGATAATTCATGCTGCCCAATACCATCATTACGGCAAAGGCCAGCAATGCGGCAAAGAGTATCAGAACCATTTGGACGCTTTGCAGAAGCTCCAGAACAATCATGATGTTGGACTCCATTTCGGATTTGGTTTCGATCAGGGCAATGCGCGGGTCGTCATGCAGGGCGCGAAGCTCCAGATCCTGTCCTCTGATCAGAAAAACACTGATCATAAACGGAAGAGAGGATATCCTTGAAAATGCAGTCCGGCTGATATAGATTTCATTGCCAACAGGAAAATCGATGATATCCGCAACCTCAAGGGGGATGATCGTCCCGTCAAGACGCTCTGCCGTCATCATGCTTCCAATCCCCACATCCAGCGCTTTTGCCATTCTGGGAGTGATCAGTACGCCATTGTCCGGCAGCGCTGCCTCTCTGCCGCCGGTACCCGCAAAATAGAAGCTGCTCTGCTCGTCATCCATCACGACCAGATAAGGATTCTGTACGCTGCCGTCCTCTCCGTAAAGATATATGCTGAATGCCATCGCAGCGTCAATGGCCTGCGCATTACCCAGCGCCGCATAAATATAGGCTGCATCCTCGGGGATCATAGGCGTTTTCAGCTTCATTTCCACATCGTAACGCATGGTTTGATAAAATGTCCTGTCAAGCATGGCGTCCATGGAATCCCTCATCCCGAAACCGCACAAAATCATAGCGGTTGAGCTGATAATACCCATCAGTCCCATCAGCATCCGCGTCTTTTTACGAAACAGGTTTCTTGTAACAATTTTACCGCTGAAGCTCAGGTTCCGCCAAAACAAGGGGATTCTTTCCAATAAGATGCGGTGCCCCTGTGCCGGAGGCTTAGGCCGCATGAGTGCCGCCGGGGTGCTTTTTAATGACTTTGTACAGGAAAGAAATGCTGCGCCGCAGGTTACAGCCGCAACACACAGTGCCGCCCATAAAAAGTGCATAGAGACCGTGTCCGCCCCAGCGTCTGCCATTGTGTACCGGGTGGTTCCAAGCTCATACATAAACTCTCCGAGATACCGGGAGATCAGCCAGCCTAAAAGCATGCTTGGAAGGGTAATCAGGATTCCGTAAAAGGTGTACCGTACCAGAATCTCTCTTTTTGAATAGCCGAGAGAGCGCAGCGTGCCCAGATGCTGACGCTGGTTTTCCATCATTCTGCCCACGGTGATCCATGTGACAAGCGCCGCTGTCAGGAAGAAGACAATGGGAAACAGCGTTCCTATTTGTCTGATACCCTCAAGATCGTCGGCAATATAGCTACTGCTTGGTTGATGCCTGCGGCCTATGATATTAATGCTTCCCAGTGTCTTCCTGAATTCTGCCGTGATTTCCCCATGAGAACGCCGGGTATTGTCAACCAAAGAGACGATCAGCTCATTGTAGGGAATCTCCGGCAGCGCCGAGGCATTCGTATAGGCGAAGCCGTATTTTTGATAGTCGGGTATGGTCAATCCATCCGGTGCGTAATAGATGTATTCCGCGTTACGGATAATCCCTTTGACCAGCCAGTCCTCTTGCTGTTCTCCAATGGAAAACCGGATGATATCGCCGGCTTTCAGCCCGTTCGCCCCGGCAAAACGACTGTCCAGCAAAAGCGCGCCGGTTTCGGTTCCGTCAAGCGGCCGGCCTTCCAGCAATTCCGGAATATTAATATGTGATTGTCCCTCCACAGCATGCAGCCGCAATCTGGCGTTCATGCCCCCGGATAATCCGACTTCCGCCAGCTTACGCCGCTGCGCTGTTTCCACCTCCGGCAAAGCCTGTATCCGCTCCAGATCCACATCGGATACATCGGCCTTGTAGACCCAGTAATCAGACAGGTTTGCATTTTGATAAGAAGCATTCACGCTGTTTTCCATTGAGCTGACATACAGGTTAATGCCGCTGAACAAGGCGATTCCAAGGGTGCAGATACATACGATGGCGGCGAACGGCCAGCGGCTTTCCTTAATGTCCCGGAAAATCTTTTTTTGCAGCATATTTACCATTTGATTCCCTCCAATCCCATTGGACTATCCTGCACAGCATCCGCTGTTACCCTGCCATTCTTCATTGTGATCACACGATCCGCAACAGGTGACAGAAGAGAATTATGCGTTACGATAATCACTGTTTTTCCTAACCTCCGGCTGATATCGGTTAAAACCCGGAGAACGGTTTTTCCGGTATCCGTATCGAGGGCGCCGGTAGGCTCGTCACAAAGCAGCATATCAGGGTTTTTACAGATCGCCCTTGCAATAGCGACCCGCTGCTGTTCTCCTCCCGAAAGCTGACCCGGAAAATTGTGTATCCTGTCCTTTAGACCCACGATCCCCAAGGCTTCCTCCGGCTTAAGCGGTGACCGGCACACCTGCTTTGCAAGCTCCACATTCTCAAGAGCGGTGAGGTTGGGTATCAGATTGTAGAACTGGAAGACAAAGCCGATCTTATAGCGCCGGTAGTCGGTCAGTTCCGGATCGTTCATTGCCGTAATATCCTGATCTCCGAAGAGGATATTCCCGGAGGTGGCAGTTTCCATTCCCCCCAGCAGGTTAAGCACGGTGGTCTTACCCGCACCGGATGGTCCGAGGATAATGCAAAGCTCGCCGCTTTTCACCGTGAAGGACACTTTCTTTGCCGCATGGATCGTTATCTCGCCCATCTGATAATTCTTGCTCACATTTTCAAATATAATATCCGCCATACTGTTGCTCCTTTCAATATATAGACTTTACAGATTAATATTGTCTATATAATATACTATTGTAATTCCCTTGACGTGTCAAGTAATAAGTGCTATATTATTTACAAAAATAATCTATAAAGTCTATAATTATGGGGAGTGATTTTACTTGGACGGATTTGAGAAAAGAAGAAACGATAAGAAAAAAGCCATCATGCAGACGGCTTTGGAATTATTCGACCAGTATGGATTTGATAAGATATCAGTAAGCGACATCGCTGAAAAAGCCCATGTTTCCAGGGCATCCATCTATAATTTTTTCGAGAGCAAGGACAACCTCCGGCGAATCATCATAAAAGATATCCTGGATGACAGCATTGAAAAGGTACAAAAGCTGCTGGAGGAACAGGGTAACTTCATTGATAAAATCAGCAAATACATTCAAGTCCGGACATGGTATTATAGCAGGCACAATGTGCAGTTCTTTTTTGATACGGTTGAAAGCGACCCTGAACTCCGGCAATACTTTGACGATTTCATCGCCGCCCATAGACAGCTGTTAATGAAATTTATAGATGAGGGCAAACAGTCCGGTGTTTTCTCACCGGATGTATCCGGCACCGCAATCGAAATATACATTGATACCTTTCAATCGTACTATATCCATAACATTAACAAAAACGAAATCCCCAATGCGTTAGAACACAATCCCAAATTGGTGCAGGAAGTACACCAGATGTTTCTGAATGGGCTGATCAATCACAAAGAGCACTAGACCTTTATTTTCAATTTATCCAGTGCATTTGTCCATACCGCTTCAAACCAAATCCGTGCCTTTTCCCAGTTTTCATCACTTCTCCAGCCGGTATGGATAAGATGGACTTCGGTTGAATTATCCTGGTCCGGAGTAAAAAAGACAGAGACATGGGTAAGAGGATCCGCAGTATTCATAAAATGTGCGAATTGTTCAGGTCCTTTCCATTCAAAGCATAAGAGCTTGTTAATTTGTATTGCAGTTATTTTGCAATTTAAAGTACTGTTCGATTTCTTATTCTCAGCATCCCAAAACAGCTCATACTTCCCGCCCGCATATGGCTCAATATCAGCTGTCTCTGCTAACCATGACTGAACATTTGATTTGTCAACGAACATTTCGAATGCTTTCTGCTGACCGCAATTCAGCCTCACTTTGCAATGAATAATTCTATCCATATTAATCCTTGTCCTTTGCTTAAATTATAAGAGACTATCCGTTATATTACTTTGCAGGAACTGTACCTATTATGTTAAAAAAGCAATACGCTCCCACTGCTTTAATAAGTGGGAAGCTTAAGACGGCAGTATATCAATCATATTGTCAAGTCGGATATTGAATTAATAATGCTGATTTCCGCCCCGGTTATTCCGGATATATATCCTTTATAAATGCCTCTATCTCGTCCCATGCCGCATTGGCGTCAGACAGCTCCGGAAACAGCATTTGAAATACATGGAACATACCGCCGTATATCTTCTGCTGAACCGAGACTCCGGCAGCTTCAGCTTTTTGCGCGACCTTGACGGTATCGTTTAAAAGTGCTTCATCCCCTCCTGCCTGCATGAGCATGGGGGGAAAATCGTTATATTGGCCGTTAATCGGTGAAATATACGGAATGTCGGCGTCGTTACCGCCTACATAGTCGGGAACCCAGCGTCTGTAGTTCAGATTCGTCCATGCGGACATGGTAATTAAAGCCGCAGGCATTGGCATATCATGATCCCTGAGATAAAGCGCTGTCGCCAGCGTCAATCCACCGCCTGCCGAATCACCCGCTATAATGATCTGCTCTGCCCGGTATCCCTGCTCCAGAAGCCAGTTGTAAGCCAATACCGCATCCTCCAGAGCTGCAGGATAAGGATGTTTCGGAGCGACCCGATAGTCTACCGTCAGAACTCCGGCTCCGCTTATCCTGGCATATTGTACTGCCGCGCGCCGGTATGTCGTGCCGTTATCCTTCAGTGACCGATTATATGCTCCGCCGTGAAGCTGTAGAATGGTCTTATCCGGCTTTGTATCCTTTGCCTGTATCCATTCCATTGTAATGCCGCCGACTTCTTTGATTTCCAAAGAATAATCCTCCGGCAATATCCATTCGCCGTTCAGTCGTTTTAATGTTTCAACGTTGCCGTTTCCGCCGATATCCAATCTGTTTCTTAAATATTTTCCATTACCGAAGGTTTGAAACAGATACCAGATACCGGCAGCCGTCACTATGATAATTATAATCAGAACGATCCATCTGACGGATTTTTGTTTCTTGCATTTATTCATCGTTCCCGCCTCCATTTTGGTCAAGCATTCCTTTATAAATTTCCGCAAGCTTATCGACCAATTCAATCAATTTATCCGTATCGGCGTCGCGCAATGAATCTACAAGTCTTACAGCAATACTTAATAACTCCCTGTTTGCCTTTTCGAGGGCCTCTATACCTGCTTCAGTCAATTCAATGGAAACGCTTCTTCTGTCTTCTTTATCAATATTTCGCGTAATAAATCCCCGGAGCTCCAAGGCATTGAGGATGCGCGTGATGGACGGACGGGACAGCTCCAGGATATCGGAGAGAGCTGCAGCTTTGATGTGCCCCCGCATGCCGCCGGCAGACACACCGGAATCTGACAGCCGGATATTCCGCAAAACAAGGTACTCTCCTTGTGAAAGGTTTCCGTTGCCGATCAGCTTGTTCAACTGTCTTCTCATATTCAAACAGGAATATAATAATCGGGCTCCTTTTTGCTGCTCCATATGTATTCCTCCTATTATGCAATAATATTACCTATATAAATAGTTTTGTATGTAAATTATTATATTGCGGACATATATGAATGTCAACACCGTTTTAATAATTTAAAATCATTTATATAAAATCGAGTAGGAGGCGGTGACTAACCGCCGTCCTCTCACAGCACCGTGCATACCGTTCGGTACACGGCGCTTTCAACAGTTGACGTGCACTGACTGATATGCAACGGCTAGGTCATAGAAGCCATT
>JAFADH010000174.1 GCA_023424995.1 Bacillota bacterium
AAATTACGAATATTGTGAAAAATACATATTGCTTATGGTAGAGGTTGCATTGCTTATCAGTAGACTGCCGGATATGTCAGGCATAGAGGAACGCGGGGAAAGGAAGCAATGCCGAAGTAATAATAAACCTGAATTTATTATTGCTGGGGGCATGGTTAAGAGCCATACCACTGTCATCATGTAAATGATGGAGCGCTGCTTAAGAATGTCTTATAATGTAGTACATGTAGGATTATACTATCTATGATGGAGCTACCATGTTATTCTTAGTGTCGACTCTGTGGTCGGCTTTTTTTATGTATTTGCCAAGGCAAATATCATACATATAGAAAAGGCTGCCAAGGCGACTCATAATATTTCATACCAGGTTAATGCAATGGCTTTTACACAGTTCGTAATAAACCATTAAATCTATTTAAAAAATAGGAGGATTCTAACATGGCAGTTTTTAAAGGAGCAGGAGTAGCTATTGTAACACCATTTACTGAGAATAATGAAGTTAACTACGAGAAGCTTGGTGAATTAATCGAATATCAGATCGAAGAGGGAACGGACAGTATTATCATCTGTGGAACCACAGGAGAAGCATCTACGTTATCCCATGAGGAGCATCTGGAGTGTATCCGTTATGCGGTAGAAAAGGCAGCAAAACGTATACCGGTTATTGCAGGAACGGGTTCGAACGCAACAGATACCGCAATCTACTTATCCCGGGAGGCAGAAAGATACGGTGCAGATGCACTCCTTCTGGTATCACCTTATTATAACAAGGCAACCCAGAGTGGGTTAATTGCACACTTTACTGCGGTAGCAGAGTCGGTTAAATTACCAATCATACTTTATAATGTACCCGGCAGAACAGGCTGTAATATCTTACCGCAGACTGTTGCGGCTTTGTTCAGGAATGTGGATAACATCGTTGGAATTAAGGAAGCCAGTGGAAATATTGCTCAAGTTGCGGATATTATGCAGCTGACTGACGGCGGAATTGATATGTATTCCGGCAATGATGAGATGGTGGTGCCTATCTTGTCACTGGGAGGCATCGGAGTCATCTCTGTATTGTCCAATATTGCACCGCGGCAGACACATGACATGGTATTAAAATTCCTGGAAGGCGATGTGGCGGGGAGCCGTGAGCTGCAGCTTAAGCTGCTGCCCTTAATTAATGCATTGTTTTGTGAGGTTAATCCGATCCCTGTGAAGAAAGCGGTCAACCTGATGGGCTTTAATGCAGGAACCTTACGAATGCCGTTGTCTGAGATGGAACCGGCCAATGCAGAGCGGCTGTTAAAGGAAATGAAAGCAGCGGGAATAAAGACTGTTTAAAGGACATACGAATGCAATTATCATTTATCCGGCTTTGAGCAGATAAATAAGATACGGAAAGAATTATCGGACGGTATCCAACAGGAGGAACAATATGATAAATATCATATTACGCGGTTGTAACGGAAGAATGGGCCAAGTAATCTCAGACATGGCAGATACGGATGCAAATACGGAAATTGTAGCAGGAATTGACATTATACAGAACCGGGCAAATAAATATCCGGTATATCAAAGTTTTGAAAAATGCAAAGAAAAGGCGGATGTTATCATTGATTTCTCATCAACCGCAAATCTGGAGGAGATGATAGAATATGCTATCAATCACCGAGTTGGTATCGTACTATGCACCACCGGATTTACTCAGGAGCAATTGGAGCTGATTGCCAATGCATCGAAGAAGATTCCGATCCTGAGATCAGCCAATATGTCCATGGGCATTAACCTGATAACGAAGCTTATCAAAGAAGCAGCCGCCATTCTTGCAGATGCCGGATTTGATATAGAGATTGTGGAACGCCATCATAATAAAAAGGTAGATGCCCCTTCCGGAACAGCCTTGGCCCTCGCGGATGCCATGAACAGCGTATTAAATAATGAATATAACTATAAATATGACCGTTCGGAGGAGCGGGCCATGAGAACCAAAAAGGAAATCGGGATCGCAGCAGTCCGGGGCGGCACCATAGTCGGTGAGCATGAGATTATTTTTGCAGGTGCAGATGAGGTTATCGAGATCAAGCATACAGCATATTCTAAAGCAATCTTTGCTAAGGGGGCTGTACAAGCGGCTAAGTTTCTGCCGGGAAAACCGGCTGGTATGTATTGTATGAGTGATTTGATGGGTTAAACAAGATCGCCATGCAGCTTGGATAGGCCATCATATAGTAAATCAATTATAAGTTCAGGTGACCGCTAAGAGACGGATGCAGGAGTGGTATTGACCGGCAGCGGTGGGGACCGGTTTGGAAACGTTGTCTGTGATCTATTGGACCAGGCACAGGAAAAGCAGGAAAGAAAAGTGGGATATACCTGGCTACAATCTTACGGGTCGTTGCCTGTGTACATCCACAGGCTGTGAAAACTCGGCTTTCATTTTTGAGAGCCGAGTTTTTATAAAATACATCGATATTTTTACAGTGCTTGGTATAAATATGTCCGGCTCCCCTCAGGTTATGTACACTTTTCTTTCCGGCTTTTCCTGTGCCTGGTCCAATCGTCATATCTGTATCTGTGGGTATAATTATAAATTATGTGATCGGTATATGTTTTATGTTATTATCTGCTGCCATCTATATACATGCTAATTAATCTTCGTACAATGATATAAACTGTATTATATAAAACGAATCTATAACGCTGATACGAAAGACAAGCTTTTCGAATATTTTATCAATCCGATAAAATTTAAGCTTACCCATAACGCTTTTCAGTAAAGCAAGCCAAGCCCAGGGAACAGGGGAGGTGCCGGAGGGACGGGGGATCGTTTTTGGAAACATCTTGTCAAGGC
>JAFADH010000290.1 GCA_023424995.1 Bacillota bacterium
CCTTTTCTCCTCGTTCGATTGCCACTGAGAGTCCTAAAGAATGATAATGCAGCATAAATTCTTGCTCTAAACTATATTTCGTATAAGAAGCGTTATTTAGTCCGGTACATATTCAGCAATATCCGAGAGCTGGCATTCAAGGATCTTGCAGAGAGCATTTAACGTATTGGTAGAAACAGATTCATTTTTTTGCAACCGTAATAACGTGGAGCCGCTGATATTTACATCTTTGCCCTTATACCGGAGCGTATAGGTTGTTGCACCCTTTCTTTCCATAGTCTTCCAAAGCGGACCATACGAAATCAGTTTGATTCACCCCCTTTACCTTTTCTAAATTATGCCCTATAATGGACATAATTAGTTATGCTCAATACTGAACATATAATATAAAGAAGAACATTAATTATGAACCAAAAAAAGCATATGATCTGTTGTGCAGATCATCAAAGCTTCAGAAGAGATTGATAAGGCCAGAAATAACAATTTAGAAATTAATAGAGTAAAAATCACATTACAGCAATTACAGCAGGAGATGGAAAACATGTAAATAGGTAATAAATAGGAGGTGTTTCGATACATTATGTCGGAAAATAAAAACTGGAACAAACAGCAGATAATGAACAGAATAGATCATTACAACCAGCAGAGGATCGGCATAGCCATTCCTATTTATATCTTCATGGCCTTTCTGCTTTTATCGCCAATGATGGAAAATGAATCTTTTTATATTCGCCTTTCCGTATTGTGTTCTACTCTCCTTTTGTTCTGTTCTGTGGTCTTCGTACTTTCTTTTCGGAGAGTGCTGTCATTATTCCTTGCAATAACAAGTATCATGACTGCTTTGTTTGTTTTAGAACATATAACAATTGGATTGTTTTCGATTCTTATGGTGATTAACGCAAGTATGTTTCTAATTTCAAAAAAAATCTCCGGTGGTTTTATTCAGTCCGTAACTGACGAAATAGAGACAATAAGCCGTCTGACCGCCGAAGCGACCACGGACAGATTAACGCAGCTCCTTAACCGCAGCGGTCTGGAACAGGCAACAGAAACCGCCCTGGCATTCTGCAAACGGAATAAAAAGCGGATCGGCTTTATCATGGTAGATATTGATTATTTTAAAATCTACAATGATGCATTAGGCCACCTGGAGGGTGACAATATTCTGCAGCAAGTGGCAGAATGCATAAAGGTGTGCTTCAAAAGAGAAACCGATATTATAAGCCGGATCGGCGGAGAGGAATTTTTAATTTTCCTATCGGATATAGACGATGTTCACATAGTAAATATGGCCCGGCTTCTTTCCTCAACTATTACCGATTTGAAAATCAAGTGTCCGACAGCGGAGGATCCTAATGAATTTTTATCTGTAAGCATAGGTATTGTTACCGGTATGCCCCAGGCCGGCGACCTGGCAACAGACTTTCACAAGCAAGCGGATAAAGCCCTGTACCATGCAAAAAAAAGCGGAAGAAACTGCATTTCCTTTAATGGAAACATCATAAAAAATATCCCCGTAAGCCCACAGAACAATATCATGGATAACGTCCGTGCCACGAGAGTTTTCATAACAGACTTTGCCTGCGAAGATAAGGGGTAAAATAAAAGGAGAATTCCGTCCGTCAAATTCAGCTGCATAGATATTGACATATGTAAAAAAGCAAAAGCCACAAATACCCATCAGGTATCGTGGCTTTTGCTTCTATAAATAATAACTTGTGTAATCAGCCCACGCCATCAGCTGCCGACATAATCTTTATAATTTCACCGGACAGTGAGTCAATGGTTATATTATAGGTCCCAATTTGAGAAAAGTCGTTCTGATCTGTGGGATAGAACGTAATGCTCCAAACAGGAGCTTTGGGATCAACAGCATTGAATAAGGCATTGGCCGAAAATCTGGACCAGGTCTCGTCCGTCAACGCATATTCACTGTCAACGGATTTTTTTGCAAGTTCAACAGCCTCCTCTTTTGTCAGATCATTTTCCGACGGGGTTCCGGCAGCGAAGGTGGAATTGGCATTTTTTCTTGCTTCTGACCCGCCTTCCAGATCCTTACTCAGACGTGCCTGATCTTCGGCGGAGACCGCTTCATTCCATACGATGATCTGCTTGCCATTGTCATCGACAACCACTGTGGCCGCATATTCTGCCGCCGGTCCCGTTTCAGCTCCCGGCTTCGCATCCGCTTGAACCGGAAGCACCTCAGCAGTAATCACCGGAGTCTTCCGGCTGTTATTTGCCGCCAGAGCGTTGGTTATGAAATAGCTGTTTGCTCCAATGAAGCCTGCTCCGACGGCCGCCGTCACAGCCAGACCCAACACTGTCTTTGTTAATTTCTTTGTCATTTTAATTTTCCTCCTTAATTATTATTCTGCAAGCCGTTAACTGCTTACGGGATCATCATAAGCGTTCGTAATTTCAGAATCATCACAGAGTTGCGGAAGAGTTGTAAATTCAGAAAATTTAATAATTATTGTCGTACCTGTATCCGGTTGGGAAGAAATCTCCATCCGGGCATGGTGTAAATCACAAATTTGCTTGCATAAGCTAAGCCCAAGCCCGGCGCCGCCATAAGCACGTGATCTTGATTTGTCCGCACGGTAAAAAGGTTCAAAGACCTTTGAAATATCATCTTTACTTATTCCTGTTCCATTATCGGCAATCGAAAGTAGGAAGCCGTTCCCCTCACAGCGGGTTTTTACTTGAATTTTACCGGCCTCCGGTAATGCCCGCAGAGCATTTTCCGTAATGTTAAGAATTAAAGATTCTATCAAATCCGGGTCCCCCTCCACGAAAATTACTTGAAGGTCTTTTTCTATATGAACGTGTTTCGTCTTAATATCCTGCCCTAATGTATTTTCCACATAAGCCAATATTTCACAAAGGTCGATGGTTTGGAGAACAATTTTGAACTTATTAAGTCTGGCTAATTCCATCAATTTTTGAGCCATGCTCTTCATTCTTTCGCTTTGGTGAATAATATAATCTATGGCCTTTATGCCTTCCTCCGGCGTATGGTTTGCATATTTAAGAAATTCGCCGTATCCCGTGACAGCGGTAATGGGGGTTCTCATTTCATGCGCGAGATTGTCAATAAATCTTTGTCTTTCCTCTGTCAGATCGGAGAGTTTTTGTATATGTGCCTGTACAGCATCGGCCATAGTATTAAAGTTACGGGCAAATTCTCCGATTTCATCGTTGCTGTTTATATGTACGCGTTTTTGATAATTGCCTTCCGCAATTTCCTCGGTTATCTGATTTAGTTTCCGTATGGGACGGGTTAATTTTAATAAAAGAAGAAGAATCAATATTGAAAGGAATGCGGATGTAATCATACCGGTTATTACGGCATAACGAACCATTTGTACTTTATAGTCGGCTAAATCCTGTATGTTTTTAATGTATACAAATTTGATATTGGCAAGCGGTTCATCAAGATAGCCGGCCGAGATATAATAAAGTATACCGTCGGTCTCTCTTATAATCATGCTTTTTTCTCCACGCCTGATTTTAAGTTCCGGACGCTCATTCATTGCAGACGGAAAATTTGAATATACAAGATCGTCATCATAATATAATTCCATATAAATATCTTGGTCTATGTAGTATTCGCCATAGGGAGCTGCATACATTTTTAAATTCTCAGCATTGATTTCCTTATACAAATCAGAAATATCCAAAATCCTGGCCTGTAAAGATTTTTTGATAACATAACGTTCGTTCTCTGCCGTAGAATATTTTTCCTCTCTGCTTAATGAATAGCTTTTGGTGATGAGAAAAAATACAGTGATATCAAAAGCGATCAGGAAAACAACTATGATGCATAGGCAGGCTTTCTGCCAGAATTTCATCGCGGCACCTCCAGCCTGTATCCCAATTTAAATACGGTTTTTATCTTATCGTCCAACCTCAATTTTTTTCTGAGCCTTTGTATATGCACATCAACGGTCCGGGTTTCTCCCATATAATCATATCCCCAAACCAGCTCCAATAATTTTTCCCTTGAAAGAGCAATGTTCTTATTTCGAATCAAAATTTCCAAGAGTATAAACTCTTTTGTTGTTAATTCAATTGGTTCGTTGTCCATAAGAACAGTATGTGCCTCCAGATTAATTTCCAGATTATCAAGACTAAGAGTACTTCCGTTGATTTTATATCGCTTCAAAACGGTTTCAATCCTTGTTAATAACTCAATTATTGCAAAAGGCTTTACCATGTAATCATCCGCTCCAAGTTTAAGGCCGGTTATTTTGTTAGTTAAATCTTCTTTTGCAGTCAGAAATATTACGGGGATTTGTAATGGTTCAATTTCTTTCATAAGAGAAAAGCCATCTCTCCCCGGCAGCATAATATCTAAAATAATCAGCTCAGGCTTATGAAGCTCGATACTATTCATTACATCATTGCCGTTACTTATGCTGATTCCTGTGTGTCCCACCAACTTGAGATTCATTAAAATCAAATCGGCTATCGCCGCCTCATCTTCAACCACCATGATTTTTGCCATTATTCCACCGCCTTTCGACCTAATTATAGCATTAGAAACATGAAAAGTTGTATCCGAGTTGTAAAATAGGCTGTCTTATAAA
>JAFADH010000368.1 GCA_023424995.1 Bacillota bacterium
TGGTAATATCATACATTATTTATGTATATAAAACAATGTCATTAGATACATTAGTACTGCAACCTCATACATTTTTGTTAAGCCTCTTCGCTCCCGGTATTTTCTTATTAAATCATTCAATAACACCTTCCCCGAGAAAAGGATGCAACATTTTATTCTTCATTACCGATTGTCAAACAGCATATATTGGCCCTTTCCATGTCCAGGTATTCTTCAGAGCTAAAGATCATTTATATATTTTATTTTAGTTTCCGGAAAGATAAAACACAAAAAAAGTTACTATATATATTGTTTTTTCATAATTTGTAAATATAAGTAAATTCTTATTGACAAATTTGTTAATAAATGGTAAAATTGATCTTATAAAAAACTAGATTGGCTCTATTTATCATTAAGTGCAGGTTTATGTATAAAAACCAAATATGAAAGGGGAGAAAAAAATGGAATCCAGGATTAATATTTCCAAAAAAGCAGTATGTTTTATGGTAATATTTGTACTTGTGTTAAACACCCTGAGTCTCACTGCTTTTGCAGATACTGAGACAAAAACAGTATCTTATGACAAGACCTATACCTTTATTATCAATCCTTCAGATTTTCAGAATTATATGAATTCGCCGGCATCGTATGTACCCCCAACCTATTATTATAATGATGGTACATATAAGGGCACTCTTAATTTAACATATGCGGCATGTTCTGCTCCGATCCCCACAGGAAATCCCATAGGAAGTCTGTTAGAGGTACGAATATTCACCACATATTCCGGTACCGTTTCCGCACCGGCTGAGACGAAAACCATAACTCACGACAGGACCTATACCTTTATTATCTACCCTTCACAATTTCAAGACTATATGAACTCGCCGGCATCATATGTACCCGCAACGTATTATTATGATGATGGTACATATAATGGTACCCTCAATTTAACATACGCAGCGTGTTCGGCTCCAACTCCTACAGGAAATCCTATAGGAAGTTTTTTAGAGGTACGAATATTCACCACATATTCCGGTACCGTCATTCGTAAATAAATAACTATAAACCTGCATTATGATAACATGGGCTAATCTGTATAAAAGTATTCTGCTTAATGACCTCCGCATCAGGATGTGATTTTATCAAGGTATATGTAAGTCCATATACTGCGTCTTTATAGCTGTATTATTTCACTTATTAGATGAACCGGCTGATATTTCTTAGGTACAGGCGTTACATCTTTTCATGAACACAAAAAAAGCATAGATCATTCTATGCTTTTTTTGTGTTCACAAGGATATGCAGATATGCTGAATATGTTATACAATTACAATTCCTTATGTACAAAATTAATATCATCTTCTATAATACATACATGTATAAAAATAAATTTATGTATTACTCTTTTCTTAATAGATTTTAATATACAGATATAACCTGAATATTTTTTATATAAATAATTTTTAAGTATATTATCTCTTTCATCAGTATTTACAATGCTTTTAAGATTTTAATTCGGGTATGAAGTAATTGTACATCCGGCTATAGTTTTGATTAAAAACCCTTAAGGGATTTTACAATAATATCATTAGTTTATAATTATATCGAATATTAAGGAGATACAACCATGGGAAAAGCATATCTTAAGAAGCATTCCAGTATAATTGTTATATTTATTTTAATACTTATAACCATTATTATCTTCTTGACTATTCATAATTATAAATCAGCCGCAGAGACATCCGCCGCGCCGACATCAACGCCTACGCTTACTGCAGCGTCTACTCCTGTTCCCACTTCTGCTCTTACTACTACACCTGAACTAAATCCTGCACCTACATCTGAACTTACACCTGCACTTACACCTTCACTTAGTTATAAAGCCCATGTAAATCATAGCAGCGCTTATTCACCTGACGGTAAATTCCTCGCCGAAACCTATGGAGCTTATACAGATATAACCGCCGGTGGATTATATCCGGCAGAAGGTATCCGTATAGTTGAATTATCTTCAGACCAGACACTCTGGAAGATGCAAGGATACTATGGAACAGACTTCCTGTGGTCTTCTGACAGCAGATATCTGGCTGTATATTATATGGCAAGAATTTATGGTTGTACCGTGATCATTGATACAACGGATTTTTCAGAAATTCAAGTTCCGCTTCCTAACGAACTGCAGTCTGATATGCAGGAATTTAGACCTGATCCTTATATTAAGGCAAGTGAATGGATTGATAATGAAACTATTTTGATCACATTCGAATATATCGATACAGATTATAATCAGATATCAGGAACCTTAACTTTCGTACCGATAACAGGTGAAATCTATGATATAACAATAAACGAAATTAATTGAATTGCGGTCATTCCAATATGCCATAATATCCTCCGCAGATTGCATATTCAAAGTTTTTGCCCATTCAGTAATTCAACAGCTTCTTCTATTAATTTATTCATTCATAATCTCCAATTATTGATATCCGTATAACATTTTAATAAAAATGTTATTCAAATTATATCATATATATTTTTTTTATGAATTAAAAAAGAATACATCAGACAAAGTACCATCGTCATACTCAGTTCTAGGGTATGATGTTACTAATTCAAAATTACCGTTAGTATAATCATGTATCACCTTATTCCAAAAATAAACTGATGATAAGTTTTTCGGATGCCGTTTTAATTGCCATCTGCCCTTGTGGATATCCAGTACCTGATAAAAAGCCTGTTTGCCAATACCTTTACGACGATATTTATACATCACAAAGAATTCAGCCAATTGAAAATCAGTATCTCTGTCATCGACTTCAGGCAAATCAATGACCATTGCAAAGCCTGCCAGATTTCCATCTGCAATGATAAAATACGCCCATCTGTTTTTTTCTGTCCAATAATAATCCAGATATTGATATCCATACAATCCGAGTTTATTTACATCCCGATTGTCATATTGTGAAAACTCATAATCATACTTTTCTAACAGATTACTAAGTATCTCTCTTTCTTCTAACTTAACTTGCTGCAATATAACATTCATTTGATTTACTCCCTTATAAATAATATATTCTGTGGCTGATCTGCCAATTATATTTTACTGCTCTTGTAGCCATATATTGCGGAGCATATTCTCTAATTGCAGAACCGCCCTCTCTATCCCTATCCTCATACAAATCCGTTAACGCAAATCCTGCTTTCAGCTGTCCGCCGCCGCTTGCCAATCCTAATAGCTTTTTATCCTTTAAATCGCCAAACCATTGATGAAGCACTATTATACATGGTGTAAGATACACTCCCCACTCTCCACGTTGGGCTTTTCTTTGTTTGCTTCTTACCTTAACGAAGCCCATAGAGCTCTAAAGGATGTTCCAGTAAGGCTTGACGATATAAATCGATCACCGGGTATACTTTGAAAAGCATGCACTTGGCGTTACCGATACAGGTGTCGGCAATAAAGCCTCTTGAATACGCCTCCTCTTGAATTTTGTACCAGGGCTTCCCATCGGGTTTCCAAGCTTCAATGAACCATTGGTCTTCCGGGTATTTCGCACGGGCTTCGGGCGATGCTTTGAATTTGCTGCGGATTTCATCAGGCATTACGTCTTCAACATAATGCATTGTAGATAAGCGGTAAATATCAACACCCAGAAGAAGGGCGTATCCATCATTGTCAATAAGGTGCCGGAAGCCCGCCGAATGCTTGTCCGCCTCCTTCCCCCAGGCAGAAACCCGGAAGATGCCATTTCCTGTTACCACATCGGTTCTTTTGCGAAAGGTGTCAGAAACTGCCCCCATAGCACTGCGCTCCTCGTCTTCAGACAGGATGCGGATTTTCATAGTTAAGCCCAATTGTTGGTCTTCCTCTGTCAAGGATAAATTAGGTGAAAGTCGAAATGAAGGCATCACAAGCGCACCCTCCGTCCCCACTATCCCCATAAGCGTATTGATAACAGTATTAGCGCCACCTTGCAGATGGCCGAACCTGCTCAAGGAACAATGGACCTCTAAAGCCATGCCTGACTGAACTCCCAATTGACGCAGACCATGCGCAAGATCAGAACCGGTAAGCACCGTCTCCATATATATCTACCTCCTTTCAGATAATTGTACCATACCGTTCAACGGTTGGGAACATGCTTTGTCGTCACGGAGCAGAACTCTATGTCACTAATTGTCATATATTAATCATGTAGAAGCTCTTTCCTTAAAAAACATATATGAGTATTAAGACAACAAGGGTTTTAAACGGACTCAAAGGAGCCCTCAATTATTATATGCTCTATTATATATGTTTTTCAGCAGAAAACGGATTAAAAGGTGAATGATTATGGATTTTACAGCTGGTACACTGGTTACCATATTAGTAGCAATTGGGCTGCTTGCACTTATTGTAAGTGTTATTGCAGAGGTCACAAAGGGCGTTGCCATACTGGAAAAGATACCCTTTAACATACAAGTAATCGTTTTGTCACTTACACTCACTCTGGTCGCATATTTTGCATATATCTCTTACAGCGGCACGGCTGTAGTGTGGTATTATGTCGTCGCCGACGTTATAGCAGGTTTTGTTGTGGCATATGTGGCACTGTATGGCTGGGATAAACTCGCCGATCTTTATAGAAGGTTTCGCAATATACCTCAGATAGATATCACGGCTGATCCGATCCAGATTACAAAAACAGCCGCATCAACGAATACAACGGACACTAGGGCAGATAAAGAATCAACAGCTTCATCAACCGATACCGACCTGCCTGTTTCTTCGGAAACAAACGCTGCCGTCACTCCAACTGCCGACAGTTCAGGAGCTGATGCCGTCACTCCAACTACCGATAGTTCAGAAGCTGATACTGTCACTCCAACTATCGGTAGTTCAGAAACTGATACCGTCACTCCAACTATCGGTAGTTAAAAAACTGATACTATAGCGACAGATATTCCAGTCATTGATACTTCAGTAACAAATACTGCAACAGCTGCTAAAACAAACGATACTTCAACAATAAATAATGCATAGACGGACGGTCAAGCGACTGATACGGCAGAAATTAAAAATGATACGGAAAAGTTATAAAAAAAGTAAAATAAGGATTTGTTCTATTCTTTTAATAACCGTATGACATCAGGCTGTCTCTCGAACAAGAGGCAGCCGCCGTCATGTTCACCCTCTAACATTCCAGTTTCCTTCAGTTTTTGAAAAAACCTTGAATGTATGGCTTCCAACAATGTGTGCTCTTTCAGATTGATATCGGAATAAGGCGAGAAGGGACAGGGCTCCGCTCCACCGTTGGAATTAATATGAAAGAAGCTTCTGCCCGCAGCAAGGCATCCTCCCGTATACTTCTCATCACCCGGAAATGAAATAAAAATCATCTCTTCAAAGGTCCTGCGCAGCTTATCCTGTGCCTGTTCAAGAATGATCCGCTCAGCTTCTGCAGGTGCAAGATGCCTTGTGTCCGCAGTCACCGGCACATATTCTACAAAGAGCAGAGCCCGGCATCCTTTAAAAAACAGCAGCCTGACAAAGTCTTCGCTTGTTACCGTACCGATATTCTCAGTCGTCACGGTAACGGAAGCCCCGAATAGTATCCTCTTGGATTTTAAATTATCCATGAGTGTAATAAGCTTATCATAGGTTCCTTCTCCACGTCGGTCGTCTGTTTGCCGGCGGTTTCCTTCAATACTCACGACCGGTACAACATTCCGCTTCTTATCAAATAATTTTATATATGTATCATCGATCATGGTTCCATTCGTAAATACCGGAAACAGAAGCTTATCATGCTTCACAGCCAAGGCTACTACATCCCTGCGCATCAAAGGTTCCCCTCCGGCAAGCAGTATAAACAGCACACCGAGTTCCTCTGCCTGTGTAAAGATTTCCTCCCATTTTTCTGCGGACATCTGATTGTTATCCATGTGCTCTCCACAGGAGCGGTTTTCACGTGCATAACAGCCTTTGCAATGTAAATTGCAGCTGCTGGTGATGCTTGCAATCAGGAAAGAAGGGATGTGTTCTCCCTTTTTCTCATTATTATCTCTTTTTATTTTTGCGCTTTTACTTGTCAGCAGATATTTCATGATGACTTTGGCTTCTTTTGGGTTGGCAAAGGATGATTTGATTGCTCCCTTAACCACATTGCCTATTCTGCTTCCCATATAATCCGATAATTGAAACTCTTTCTCCACGTCCATTCTCCCGTTCGCCTTTCTTTATGCTGCGATTTTGTTTTAGATTATGTATTATCTTACTAAGTTAATTTACTTATATCAACATATTTGTAATATTAGACCGATTTTTATCTCACATATAAAAAACACATTCATTAATTATTATTAACGAATGACTCCTTACTTTTATTTCATAATTCCATAAAATTTATTCTTTTTTGCCAATATATAAAGGGGGTATCATTCTATCACATTATTTAAGTGATAGAGCGATACCCCCGGTTAAGTCCATATTCAGTTTATCGGCTGCTTCTTTCTCTGGCAGTTTTACTGAGCTACAATAGTCCATTTCTGGTTATTGCTGCCACTGTTACTCCATTGCCCGACCACAGATCCATCGGCCGTGTATCCTAAACCATCCAGATAAAGCCCCGTTCCTCTATTCTTGAACCTGACATAGGTTCCCGAAATTTCCTGGGTCCATTGCTGGTTGTAGCTATTGGTATTGCTCCATTGCCCTACTGTTGAACCATTGGAGGTGTTACCAAAGCCATCCAGGTAGAGACCGGTTGCCGCATTTTTAATCCTTACATAAGTACTGCCGGTTCCTTCAATTACCCATTGCTGGTTCGTACTGGAGGAATTGCCGTACTGCTTGGCATCCGAACCATCGCTGGTATACCCATAGCCGTCCAGATACATACTAGTGCCGCCATTTCTGATTTTGATATTCTCATCCCCCCAGGCATATCTCAGCCGGTCAAGTCCGCTGGAATTCGTCACGGTCAGGGTAATATTGGACCCACTTCCGCTCTTAGTCGTTAATCCGTAGGAATCCCCGTCTCGCAGGCCGGGCCAGTAACAGCTGCCTGCACCCCAGGCCCGCAATTGATTACTGATACCCCGGATATAGCATACTTCATTGTCAGTGCTTGGCTGGTTATAATTCTTACCGGTCGTCATGGCAGCCCCCCACTCTGTCATAACAACACGGCTGGAATAACTGCCGACGATATTGGCGATATCTTGCTGCCATGCACCTTCTGAGGACAGCGTCTTCCAGAATGCATAATCATGCACGCCCAGCAGACAATCCTTTAACTGCGTATCGGCACCGACCACAGACAGATTCTCGGCATAACCGGAGCCGTCCAGAATAATCCGGTTCTTTGGAACGCCGGAATAGTTGGATACCCATGTTCTGTACACGGTACACAGGTCCGAAGCGGAATATCCATAGGGTTCGTTAATAGGTTCAAAATAGCAATTACTGTTGCTGCCATATTTACTCACTACCGTATTCCACATATTCCAAAAATTCGTCATATTGGCAGGCTTTCCGTTGGCGGCTGCCCAATAACACAGAATCACCTTTCCTTTGCTTAACGCCGTATCAATAGCTCCGGTATATGTACTCCAATAGCTGGAAACCGTTGCCTCATTAATGGGCATGCGGACGGTGTTAGAGCCTAACAGGGACATGAATTGGCCAACAACCCGGTCGGCTACGACGGCCGCCGAGTTGTATGTGTCCGAGGAGCTTAAGCCTGACACATACAATACACCTGTTTTAAAGTTATCATCGCGATCCGCCCAGTTGACACCCTTTATGGAATTAGTGGCGGCAGATACATGTAAAGCTTCATTCCCCAAATTGCTTGCATAACTGGAGCCAAGAACACTGAATAAGAAAATGATGGAAAGCATCCATCGAAATATTATTTTGCTACCTTTTTTACCCATACCTTTCCTCCTGGTTTATACTTTTTATTTTACTTATTTAAAACTGGATATCATTACAGAGTCAGTGCAATTCCCCCTTTCATATTATTGATTTCAAAATTATGTCCGGCCTTTTTAGTATGCGGCAAGTAACATGCTGATATGAAATCGGTTTCAAATAAGACTGGAAATCCCCATACACCTCCCTTCCTATTATAATATTACTATTATGTCCCCGTTTTTACAGTAAATGGCCGGCAACACAGGGATGTGTAATCGGTTACACATATAGCAAGAAAATAAGCACATTACCTTCAATCCATGCTTCCATCCTATCGAGCTTGTACTAAATCTTGAAGTTCCGTGCCGTTTGCCAGTAGCCTTACGCATCATCGCGTGCCATATATTACCATTTCAATAAGAATATAACATATGAGAATGTAAAATACAATAAAAATAATTCACTAAGTTTCATTTATCCTTAATCATTACTATTATCATATGGCAGTCCTGACCGCCATATCAAAACTTCAGGCATAATTCAGACTAAAATGATCAATGATAAAGCAATTATTACATATTTTGATAGCCAGGTGTTGCGATACGATTGATACTTATTAGATTGATACCTGCTATTAAGAGTTTTGATAATATGCCCATATGGGCGGCGGCAGCCATTACTGCCCTGCCGCCCGCTTGATTTTGCTTGTCGTTTAGTGATAAGACAAATTACTGCCCTGTCACAAAATAAAATTATTGCGGTATATTGTCAGGTTATATATTCCGATTACTTAGTCCTGTGCCTCGAACTGGCATTCATGCCGTTTAAAGAAATCCACTCTTGGCTCCAGGAATTTTAATCTATGGTTCTCTATATCCTCGATCAAACATTCCAATGTATCAAAAATGTGCTCCCAGCTCCATAACTCTTCTCCCACTCCCAGGTATTCTCTTATCATCTCGCATCCGGCCGGTGCAATCGGATGAAGCAGCGCAGCTGTTATTCGCACGGAATGCAGGGTATCTATGAGAATCTGCCGGCGTAAGATATCGTTGTCCGTAGTGTCGGCAATTCTTATATTATTGACCCAGTATTTGTTCATGTCGCGGATATAGGTATCCAGTACATAGGTCAGACGGTGGAAGGCATGACGATACATGTGCTGCTCGAATTCCAGAACAGTTTCCCTTGCTTTTTCAAGTATGGGGTCGCTGACGGCACCTTCCGGGATCCGGCTGTCATAATATTTCTGCGCAGTATAGAAACAGGAACGGATGATCCGGTTGAATACATTGGTCAGAAGATTGCCCTCTTTTACCACCGCATCCTGTTCCTCCTTCGCATTCTCCATATATACCTTGGGCTGGAAGCTGACACTTTTGGTATCCAGTCCAAGACTTAAGAAATGCATCCGAAGCTGTTCCGGTGTATAGAATTGCAGCAATTCCTTCGCCATGGGAGGTTTAATGCTGCCGCTGCTGCTGGCTTTCTTATCAAGAAACAGAACATGATTATTCGCAATCAGGTGAGGCAGTGTTAATTCGCCATCGTCCGGGACGATTTTAAGTCCATTTTCCTGGAATGCCATAAACATGGCCATCTCTGCGACTCCGTAAAAATAAATATTGTCCTCCCCGATAAACTGATAGACCATGGCATCCTTAGAGCACCACCAGTCCTTCCAATCCGAGGCCGGATTTGTATTCTCCGTAAGATATGCCTTTGTAAAGGAGATCGGTGCCCAGAGAGATTCAGGCCATACCCAGAAGGTCAGATTCTGCAAGCCTTCTTTCTCCGGAGCTTTAACTCCCCATTCGATATTGCCGGTCAGCCGGAAGGGAACCAGTGTCTTGCCGGTACGGTAATATATTCCCTTTTGTGCAAATGCAGCTCTTGCCTTATCTCTGCCTTCCAGATGATCAAAAACCATAGTTACCGATGCTTTATTATTCTCGTCTATTAACTCATACGGAGGAAGCTTATCCTTTATCTCCTCCAGCTGTTCCATCTGGCTCTTCTTCACGTAGATCACCGGTTTCTTAAGAAATTCCTCTGTGGCGCTGAGAAGATATTTTCTTGAATTTGAGTTCCTGCGAAGATGATCCGCTCTCTGGGTCAGCTTCTCCCTAAAATCCTCCAGCTTGAAATACCAGTTGGTAACCTCCATAACCTCCGGTGTCTTGCCGGATAAGGTACTTACGGGATGGATTAGTTCACTGGGCATATACTGATGTCCCAGGGAGCATTCATCCGCATAGCCCTTATCCGAAGCGCAGCCCTGAATCGGACACTGCCCGACCACCTGACGGCCATTCAGCAGCACCTTGAATACCGGATCATAGAACTGGGGTGTGGATAGTTTCTCCAGATATCCCTTCTCATACAGGGTGTTGAATACCCAATCCGATATCTCCCGGTGGATTTTTCCGGTCAGTCCCAGGGCTGAGGTTCCATAGAGATTCAAGCTGATTTCATAGGCATCCAGTGCTTCCTTCTGTTTTAAATGGTTGGAATATACATACTCTTCAATTGTCTCATCGCTCTTTTTTTCCTCCTGCTTTTTACGAAAACTCTCCAGAATCGGGGAGCCATAACAGTCGGTACCTGAGACAAAGATCACATTCTCCCTGCCGATCCTATCTCTTAAAAACCTTGTAAACACATCTGCATGGATGAATACTCCTCCGATGTGTCCAAAATGCAGTTCCTTATTCCCGTATGGCATCCCTGCGGTAATCACTGCCCGCTTCGGAAAAACAGGCCGTTCACAATTTTCTCTCATACACATCAACTCCTTAATAAAATAGGTTCATTTTCTCTGCAGATCACTTCCTCTTACCGAAAAAAGCTTCCGGTATATAACTTAAACTTTCAGAATACATAAAGAAAGCCCCTACATCAAACTGTAGGGGCGATAATAATCGCGGTGCCACCCTATATCATTAATATGTCGCCATATTAATCTCATCAAGTACATAACATACTTTAGTCCTGTAACGTGAACTCACGTCATAGCATCACCGGACGATCCGGATCCGTATGCAGCTCCGAGGCTTGGTTCAATATAGATTCATCATTCCTTTTCATCTGCCGGAACTCTCTGTGGACTCATCTAATATCTACTCTTCTCTTCATTGCCTTTCATATTTAACCATAGTATATGTAAAAATAATTATAATGTCAAGGTACAAAATAATCATCATACTGTCAGGTACGAAATAATCATACTAGTTATCATGCTAAACAAAATAATCATCATGCTGTACGTCATTCTGTGCATGCTGTACCAAATAATCATCCTACAACCCGTTATACGGCAGCATAGAATACTTATCATGCGGTTCCTATTCCATACAACATTCCAACTCTTAATTATACGGCTCACTTTCTTAAGATTTGATGCTCTCCGAGGATACTCATCCGGAATAATGAAACCAGCCGTTTTCCCTGGTTCTATTTCCTGCCGCATATCAGTTTCTCATAATAACCAGCCGTTAATGAATTAATATAGTAAGGAGTTATTATATTCCATGACAAACTGATATAACTCGTTCAGATTATGTACAATGGGATATCTGCTCTGTTTTATTTTATTGCTCCGGTCCATTAATACCGATATAATCCCCATACTGAAGGCATTATCCAGATTTGCTTCTGAATCGTCAACAAAGACTGTCTCTTCCGGTACGATATTAAGCATAGAAATCGTGATCTCGAACAGCTTCCTATTATCCTTGCAGATTCCATAATCACATGACATAATCGCGCCATCCAGATGTTCCATTATCCCCTGATGCTCCAAAAGTCTTCTCAGGGAAGGCCAGGTATCCGATAGGATCGCTACTTTGCAGGACTCATGTGCTTTGGCTAATTCAAGCTTAACATCCTCGTAAAAACATACCTTTTCATCTGAGCAGACGGTCTCTTTGGCCAGCTGTTCGGATATCCGGTCAATCCTTCGGCGAATTCCCATCTCATGGAAAAATATCTTGTAAAAACGCTGAAATTGTTCCAGCTCCTCCTCTTCCGTATATAAAGTATGATTTTCATTCAGATATCCATGAGCCTTATGAAAGGAATCGGAAAAACGTGCCTTACGGAGAAGCATTTTTATTGTATTTCGTATGCCCATGATCCGATATGTATCCTTCGGGAAAAACCAGTTACCCGATCTGGGGTAGGCAAGTACATACCCATAATCATATAGAATATTCTTAATCAAAAACTCACCTCCGCTCATCTTTTACCCAAGGATGCACAACCTTTTTGCCATCTCCTCAATATGCCTTTGATCCGTACCGCAGCAGCCGCCCAGCACTTTGAAGCCATGCCGTTTTCTTAACTCTGTCATACTGCCTGCCAGCTCTGCGAGTTGGAGTCATCAGCATCATGGGCAGCTGATAAGCTCTCGCTATATCTATGTATTGTGTTGTTATTTCCTTCATTGCGATGTTAGCCTCTTTCTGATAAAGCAGGCTGGCATTGGCAACGAATTTATCAGGAATGATATCATATTCACTGCGGAGCCTGATTCCCAATGCTCCTCCATTAATATAATATCGCAGGTGTTTAGAACTCTCTGAAATTCATAAACCGGGATTCCTCTCCATGTATTGAAAAATAATTTACTATATTTACTTTGCATCGTAAAGCTTTCATAAATCTCAAGTGCCTTTTATAATCATATACCATTAATTACCACATGTAAATAGCCGGGTATCGTCCCGGCTATTCTGGAATGTTACATATATTTATTATGTAGATTATTCTGCAGCATCGGCATAATAAGGTACAATAATATAATTGCCTGTATGTATCGCATCGGTATACATTCCGTTGCTGTATTTGATCTCCTCTATATATTCATTCAGATCATCATATTCATCACTGTAATACCTGGATGCAATACCCCACAGTGTATCACCCTTTTGAATCTCATAGCTGGTTACCAGCTTTACCCGGTCACCTTCTTTATGTGCAGTAACCGTTTTTGTAATAAATCCTATGGAGAAAATCAATACACACAGCAATAATGCTGCCCCCAGTATCCAGATTCTCTTTTTATTCGTCTTATAATAATTCTGTCCATCTGATATTATGCTGTTTGTTTTACTCATCCTTCATACCTCCTGAAAATTATAATCTACACTGATAAGCTCTGATTTTCTTTATTCTAATATGGGGCATGGTCGTCCGATGTCATCTTGTCAAACTTTCTGAAAATGTTTTTATATAATTTGTATCAAGTATTTTTCATCAAGTATTTTTCTTAGCTTATATCTATATCTCTATAATAAAGATAAATATGTATATCTTTGTTCTTTATCTTGTTCTGCATTCTTCGTTCTCTGTTCTCTGTTCTTTGTTCTTTGTTCTTTGTTTTTCGTTCCTTGTCTTCATTCTTTGTTTTTAATTATTCTATTATAAATATATTATGTATAAAAGCACCTTTAATCTCGAACATAAGTTGCGAACATTTGTTTTACTATTCCATTATAATATCCGTACACATGTTTGTCAATAGCATTTTCGAACATATATTCCATTTAACAAACATTTTTTCGGTTTTTAGAACATAAGTTTTGCATTATTTAAACAGGTATGTTATAATGTTCATAATAAGTAGATTAGTGGAAACCATCCGGTTGCCAAATCTGCGTATCGATTAATATGAAAGAAAGGGAGGTAGATTTTATGGCATATGGCAGAATCAGCAATAAGCAGAAAGAAATATTAGAATATTTAAAATCACAGATTATTAATAAGGGGTATCCCCCGGCAGTTCGTGAGATTTGTGAGGCAGTGAAGTTAAAATCCACTTCCTCCGTACATTCCCATCTTGAGACACTTGAGAAGAATGGTTACATCCGCCGCGATCCTTCCAAACCGCGTGCAATTGAGATTATTGACGATGAATTCAACCTGACCAGACGGGACCTGGTTAATGTACCTATCGTAGGAACCATCACCGCCGGTCAGCCTATTCTCGCAGTAGAGAATATTGATAGTTATTTTCCCATTCCGGCAGAATATATGCCGAACGAAGACACCTTTATGTTAAAGGTTAAGGGTGAGAGTATGATTAATGTGGGTATCTTCAACGGGGATAAGATCCTTGTTCAGAAGCAGACCCATGCTAAGAACGGTGATTATGTAGTAGCTCTCATCGGAGAAGAAGTTACGGTTAAGACCTTCTATAAAGAGAATGGCTATTACCGTCTGCAGCCGGAGAATGATTCCATGGAGCCTCTTATTGTCTCTGACTTGAATATCCAGGGTAAGGTAATTGGATTGTTCCGTATGTTCCAGTAATATATATTATCAGAAGTTGTATTGTACTTCTGACAGAAGGTGCTGTTATTTAAGCACCGTGCATCTTGATTATCGGGACATTATTTCCGTTCCGATCATATATGTTATCAGAAGTTGTACTGTACTTCTGATAAAAGGTGCTGTCTTTAGCACTGTGTATCTCGATTGCCGGAACATTATTCCCGTTCCGATCATATTAATTATCAGAGATTTCATTATTATCTTCCGATAAAAGCTCTGATAAACATACTGCAGAGGAAAGCCATATCTGCTTCATCAGTGGTCGGTCAGGAGCTTCCGGTATTTATCATGAGAATATCTTTTTATTCACGATAATATTGTAATATTATAATTATATATGTGACACCTTTGTTACCTATGCGGCTTGGCCTTATTTGCATCCTGCGGGAAGAAATCAATTGAAACTGACAAAAAGGCGGTACAGACATATGTGGATATATTTACTATTAGTATTAATCGTACTTGGAATTATAGTATTTTTACAATTTTCAATTGACATGCGCGCTGCATATAAAAGGCTCAGCCGGTATGATATTAAAGTCATCGATACTGAATTTGGTAAAATGAGTTATTTGGATGAAGGCTCCGGCGACCCTATACTTATATCCCACGGGATCTTTGGAGGGTATGACCAGGCATTTGTGTCCCTTAAAAGCCTGGTGGGAAATGATTACCGGAAAATTGCTCCGTCACGTTTTGGTTATCCCGGCTCCGATTTACCATCTGAACCAACTCCGAAAAGTCAGGCAAAAGCATTTTTAAATTTACTGGATAAATCTTCCATACATACCACATATGTTATTACAACATCTGCCGGGGGTGCGGCAGGTATTGCGTTTGCTATTGAATACCCTGAACGTGTCAAGGGATTGATTTTACTTTCCTCAGGAGTTCCTGCAGCAAAAAAGACACGGGAAGAAATAACCGGTATGATGGGACCGCCCGCACTGCTTCTTAATGATTTTCCAATGTGGCTTTCCACAAAGTATTTTAGCTTTGTTTTTCAATCTATGTTTAAATCCGACATAGATAATTCTTTATACGATACCATGCTTCCTGCAGGGCCTCGTAAAAAAGGAATTAAAGCGGATGAGACAATAACAAATATAGATATGGACATTCATTTTGATGATTATCCGGTTGAGAAAACAACAGCACCTATTTTAGTAGTTCATGCAAAAGATGATCCTATGGCAAAATATGAAAATATTGAAAAATTCATAGCAAGGACAAATGCTAAAACTGCCATATATGAAACTGGGGGACACCTGATAACAGGACATGACAATGCTGTTTCAGAAGCAATAAAAAGATTTATCACCGAAACAAAATAGATAGCATAGATTGTTTTGTTAAAATTGCAGGTATAGGCTTTCGCCAGGATAATTGCATAATTTTTGATCGGAGCATGATTTTAGTTCTAACAATATCATAGCGGATAGAACGAGATATTTATAATTCAGTCAAGACCGCCGGCATAATGAAGTGAACCCCTTTTGTCAGACAGAAAATCTAATGAAAGGGGTTTGTTTCATTATGCCGGCGGTCTTGCTTTGATCCTATATGCGTATCTGGAAATCTCCAAAATCAAAAAGGCCGTTTCCCTGTTGCAATTTACCACTGCCTGAAAGCTCTTCAAAACCGGCTGCAATCTTATTGATAATTCCGGCCGGAATATCTAACTGATGATGTGCGGGCAGGATTTTATTGATGGGCAGTAACTGTACAATTTGAACTGATTGCATAAATAACCGCGGGTCAGTAGTTGGATAGAATGCGTCTAGACAACCCTTGTATATTAAATCGCCGGAGTAGAGATACTTTTTATCCGGCTCATAGAAGCAGCAATGTCCGGGTGAATGTCCGGGAGTATGTATAACTCTTAGAATCCGTCTGCCGAGATCGATACACTCTCCGTCATGTAAGGCCAATATCGGCGTTCCTTGATAAATCTGATATTTATCAATATCGAAGTCCTTGGGAAAATCACAGGGTTCTTTCATCAGATTTGATTTCACTACCGTAAGAGGAATGGGGAACTTCCCCTCCAACCACTTTATCTCCGCTTCATGTACCGCTTTCTTATCAAATAAATGATGTCCGCCAATATGATCCCAATGGGCATGCGTTGTTAAAACTTGAACAGGAAGTCCTGTCAGCTTATTCACTATATTTTTTATGTTGCCAATACCTAATCCGGTGTCAATCAAGACTGCATAATCCGTTCCGCATAACAAATAACAGTGGGTTTCCTCCCAATGCCTGTATTCACTTATAGCAAAAGTGCCGCTGTCTATTTTTTCGACTGTAAACCAATTTTCCATATCTTTATCCTTTATTTAAATTTGATGCTCTATCGTTCCTATTATAGCATACATATTTAATACATCCATTTTATTTGCTGTTTTTCTTACTGTTCTTGAAATTTTAAGATATTTCGATTTTCCCGGCACCATATCATCCTACAATAAAAGCAAGGCTGCCACGTCAGGCAGCCTTGTTCTGATTTATGATATTATATTCCAACGATCAGATTCAAAATAACGGATCAATTATTCCCCCAGCTGTTCTTTGGTCACCGTCTTGCCGTCTCTCCAGATACGTTCCAGGTTATAGAATAAACGGTCCTCTTTTGAGAACACATGAACGACCACATCACCATAATCAAGCAAAATCCAGCTTGCAGAGCGGATTCCTTCAATTCTCTTGGTTTCATAACCATTACGTCCCAGTTTGTCGGTAACGGAACTTACCAGTGCATCTACCTGGGAAGCGTTCGTACCGTTTGCAATTATAAAATAGTCTGCGATGATGGATATATCCTTGATCTCAATAATCTGAATATCCTCACCCTTCTTATCCTCCAGCGCTTCATATGCGAGTTTCACCATTTTCTTTGAATCGTCCATACTATATATCTCACCTTTCATCTAATTGCTGCGCTAATAGATATTAGCTAACAACAGCTTATGATAATAATTATATGTGTCTACTGTTAAGGTATCAATCTCTTTGCCAGATTCCTGGAGATGTTCCAATGTATTATCCAGTATCATTAAAATCGCCTGATCCAGCTCCGTATACGCTGCCCGGCGTATCTCTTCCAACCGAGGAGTTGGATCGCGGTACGGTTCAATATAATCTGCGGTATAGATAATCTTCTCCAATAAAGTCATCTCCGGATGTCCGGTGGTATGGTACCGTATCGCATCGATTATCTCCTCATCCTTAACGCCATATTTAACCCGGGCATACAGGGCTCCTACCTTGGCATGAAGAAGTACTGCACATTTGTGCTCGTTATCAGAAACCGGCAGATTGTACTTCTCGCATTCGCTCAAAAGCTGTTCTTCGGATAGACCTCTTGCACAGTCATGAAGGATGCCGGCAAGCCCTGCCTTATGCATATCATAACCATAGATCGCAGCCAGATCGCAGGCGACCTCTTCCACTCCTATGCTATGAAGATATCTGGATTCTTTTAATTGCGTCCGAAGACATTCTCTGATCTGTTCTAATTCCATCGTATCAATCCCATGCCCTTCCAAGTATGCAGTATTATTAATGTCCGGCATTCACAGCAAGCATGCACATGAAGTCTTTTAATCCGTCAGGTAAAGCTTATTGTGACAGATATAATCATGAACTGCCTCCGGAAGATAATAGCGGATTGATTTATGTTCAGCCACCCGCTTGCGAATAGCCCCGGAAGCAATTTGAATTGTCGGCATGTCAATTATTATAATTCTTGCATTAAACATTCTCTTTAACTCATGTGCCTGCCGCTGCAATCGGTCCGTTATCAGATCATCCCTGTTCGCTGCTACCACAGTGCAAAGCCTGAATATTGCCTGGGGCTTCCACCATTCATGCATATAGAACAGGGAATCTGCTCCTACGATAAAATAATAACCGGTATCCGGATGCTGCTCCTGCAGCAGTGTCAGGGTGTCTGCGGTATATGTGGGACCTTCCCGCTCCAGCTCAAAGGCAGATAATTCAAAATGAGCATTATCCTTTATCGCTAATTCAATCATATCGACTCTCTGCTGCTCAGTTATCCCCTCCGGATACTCTTTGTGGGGCGGATTCTTTGAAGGCATGAATAATATCTTATCCAATCCGAGTTCTTCATAAGCATGTTCCGCGAGAAACAGATGACCATAATGAATCGGATTAAAGGTTCCACCCATAATACCAACCTTTTTCATATATAATCTCCATTCTGCACATAATCCTTGCTTTGGAATGTGTCAGCAAAATAATCCGTTCAAGGATTTCATATGCCGGATATCGTTAGTTTTTCGTCTTCTTCTCCACAGGAAGAACGATTTTCTTCTTATCCCTGGATTCCCTGTACAGAACAATCTTTTTGCCGATCACCTGCACCACCTGGGAATGGGTACGTTCCGCTAAGGTCCGCGCTATCACACCCGGATCGTCCAGACAGTTCTTGAGGACATTAATCTTAATTAACTCTCTTGCTTCCAAGGCTTCGGATACACCTTCCGTTATTTCCGGAGTCAAGGAGGATTTACCGATCTGATAGATCGGTTCTATGGTCATTGCGAGACCTTTCAGATAAGCTCTTTGCTTCGTTGTCATCTGTAAACTCCTTTCAAATGGATCATTATAAAGATCTGCTATAATTATTATATATTCATTATTTGTAATAGTCAAAGCTGAGACCATACATTCTTACCGTATCGCCTTCCTGTATCCCGAGTTCTTCCAGCTGCTCCAGAATACCGTTATCTTTCAGGAAGTTCTGGAAGAAGACAAAGCCCTTCTCTGAATCCAGATTGGTATAGCCGAGCATTCGTTCAATACGCGGTCCTTCAACCACATATACACCCTCTTCTTCCTTCCATACCTCGTACGGATCACTGGATTTTGCCATATCCTCGGGGAAGAATTCCTTTTCAAAGACAATGGGTGTCTGATCCAGATTATTCAGCATTCCCTTCACATGATACAGCAATTCCTTCATGCCTTTACCGCTGACTGCCGAGATAGGGAATACCGGTATTCCCTGCGGTTCAAAGGTATCCTTCAGCTTCTTGATCACTTCCTCTGCAGCCTCTTCATACAGAACATCAATCTTATTGGCGGCGATCACCTGGGGTCTCCCGGCCAGTTCCGCATTGTAAGCCTTCAGCTCGGAATTAATCAGCTTTATATCGTCAACCGGCTCCCGCCCTTCTGTGGAAGCAGCATCTACCAGATGAATGATTACTTTGGTACGTTCGATATGACGCAGGAATTCATGCCCAAGTCCGGCTCCCTCCGAAGCTCCTTCGATCAATCCCGGGATATCAGCAATTACAAAGCCTCCTCCGTCCAGATCAACCACACCCAGGTTCGGTGTCAGAGTAGTGAAATGATAATTTCCAATCTTCGGCCTTGCATTGGTAACACGGGATAAAAGCGTGGATTTACCCACATTGGGGAAGCCTACCAATCCTACATCTGCAATTAC
>JAFADH010000023.1 GCA_023424995.1 Bacillota bacterium
ACCTTGAAACAACGCTGTGATATGCTCCTGGAACACAAAAAAGAGGTGGAAGATAAAATCGCGGAGATGCAAAGGCATCTGTGCAAGGTGGAGCATAAAATCGATTATTTTACGGAGCAATATAAAAGGTATACGGACGGGCAGGAAGAGAAAACGTCCGATATAGCAGGAGAGGCACTGGGGAATACCTTGACATCCTGAGGGCAGTAAGCACCCGGGCCGTGTAATGGTCATGCTGTTACAGACATAGCGGATAAGCGCAAACAGTATAAATAACAGGAACAAAAAGTACTGGTAATCGTTCTCAGCATGTAATATAATATGAGCAGTTAACAACGAAATACATTTAAGGTGTCAGAAAAGCATATGCTTCGTTCTGATGAAAAGGGAAACAGGTGCAAATCCTGTACGAACTCGTCACTGTGATAAGGGAGTTGCGGCAAATACGTCACTGATTTTTAATCGGGAAGACTGCCGTTAATGATGATCTTTCAGCCAGGAGACCTGCCTTAAGTGAAGCAACTACAGCCACGAGTAATTGGTCTGGAATGGATGAGACAGGTCGAACCATGTCTTTTACTACCTCCATGCCCTTGTGGCAATGGAGGTTTTTTATTATGGCAAAGGTTATCATGGTTCAGGGAACCATGTCGAATGCAGGCAAAAGCCTGCTTGTGGCGGGCTTATGCAGGATATTCAAGCAGGACGGCTGGCGGGTCGCGCCCTTTAAATCACAGAATATGGCTCTTAACTCCTATATAACGGAGGAAGGACTGGAGATGGGAAGGGCACAGGTAATGCAGGCAGAAGCGGCAGGGATAAAGCCCTCCGTACTGATGAATCCCATCCTGTTGAAGCCTACCAACGATATCGGTTCCCAGGTGATCGTTAACGGCGAAGTCATCGGGAACATGAAAGCAAGGGATTATTTCGCGTACAAGAAACAGCTCATTCCCGATATTCTCAGAGCATACCGGGAATTGGAGAAGCAGGCGGATATTATCGTTGTGGAGGGTGCCGGAAGTCCCGCGGAGATCAATCTGAAGGAAAATGATATTGTGAATATGGGACTGGCCGAGATATTAAATGCACCGGTTCTGTTAGTGGGAGATATTGACCGGGGAGGAGTCTTCGCCCAGCTTGTGGGCACCCTGATGCTCCTGGAGGATAAGGAAAAGGAGAGGGTCAAGGGACTTATTATTAATAAATTCCGGGGAGACCAGTCGATTCTGGATCCGGGAATCCGGATGCTTGAGGATAGGGGCAAAGTTCCGGTTGTCGGTGTGGTCCCTTATATGAATATATCCCTGGAGGATGAGGACAGCCTGACAACGCGGTTTGACCATAGAGAAGAAGCACAGATCGATATTGCGGTTATCCGCTTTCCGAGAATATCCAATTTTACGGATTTCATTGTATTTGAACAGATCGAAGGAGTGTCCGTCCGGTATGTGAATTCCGTCAGCCAGCTTCATCATCCGGATATGATTATCCTGCCGGGCAGTAAGAATACCATGGGAGATTTAAAATGGATGAGGCAGAACGGCCTGGAAGCGGCAGTGATGAAGCGGAAGGAAGAGTGCGTTATTATAGGTATCTGCGGCGGATACCAGATGTTGGGCAGTTGGATATCCGATCCCCACGCCGTGGAAGAGGGAGGGGAGATCCGCGGAATGGGACTGCTTCCCCTTGAGACGGTATTGGAGAAGGAGAAGATACGGACCAGGGTGGAGGGAACCTTCGGGAAGCTGACAGGCGTCCTGGCGGGATTATCGGGCAGGAAGCTGAGGGGCTATGAGATACATATGGGCCTCAGTACTCTGAAAGGGAGCAGCCTGCCTTTATGTACGGTGACCAATGTGCTTGCGGACCGGCGGAAGGAGGATGGGATATCCGAAGAGAATATCTATGGCTCTTATGTACACGGAATATTCGATGAAGGGACCATAGCCTCGGATATCGTACAGGCCCTTGCCGCACGAAAAGGCCTGGCCCTGGAAGGTGGACTGGCGGTTGATTACGGAACCTTTAAGGAAACCCAGTATGACAAGCTGGCGGATACTTTAAGAAAGCATCTGGATATGGAAGGCATATACCGGATATTACACGGAGGAGAATATGACCAGGGAAGAATTAACTGAATTAATCATAGAGAAACCGGAGGAGCGGATAAAGCAAAGCATAAAGAAGATCTGGGACAATATTGCCAAGCCTTTGGACGGTCTTGGACAGTTTGAAGAGATACTGGCCCAGATCGGAGCAATCGCCGGATCGACGCACATCGATATCTCCAAAAAAGCAGTGATCGTCATGTGTGCGGATAACGGGGTCGTAGAAGAGGGAATAAGCCAATACGGTCAGGAGATGACCGCGGTAGTCGCCTCCGCTATGACCATGGGGGAAACCTCCGTATGCAAGATGGCAAAGGTGGTTGGTGCCGAGGTGCTGCCGGTGGATATCGGAATAAACCGGGAACGGGAGATTAAGGGTCTGATCCAGAAGAATATAGCCCACGGTACAAGAAACTTCCGAAAGGAGCCTGCCATGTCTGAGGAAGATGCCCTAAAGGCCATCGGCATCGGAATTGAAATGGCTGCGGAATGTAAAGCCCGGGGCTTTAAACTCCTTGCCACCGGCGAGATGGGAATCGGCAATACCACCACCAGCAGTGCGGTGACGGCGGCCTTGCTTGGGTGCAGGGCACAGGAGGTCGCGGGAAAGGGCGCCGGGCTCAGCAGGGAAGGCCTGGAGCATAAATATGAAGTAATCAATGAAGCACTGGATAAGTACAGGTTCCGGGAGAGCGAGACGCTTCGTATTCTGGCCGGCGTGGGAGGATATGATATCGCCGGGCTTGCCGGGGTCTTTATCGGCGGGGCGGTCTGCCGTATTCCGGTGGTCATTGACGGGGTGATCAGTGCGGCGGCGGCACTGACGGCGCAGCGCCTTGTTCCGGGAGTCAGGGAATATATGATCCCTTCCCATATGAGCAAGGAGCCTGCGGCAAAGAAGATCTTTAAAGAGCTGGGACTCCATCCGGTGCTGGATGCTTCCCTGGCGCTGGGAGAGGGGACCGGAGCCGTTATGATGTTCTCTCTGCTGGACACGGCAATTTCACTGTATGAGGACCGTACTACCTTTGATGATTTCAGGGTGGAGCAGTACATCCGTTATGAGCAGTAAGGAGACAGCATACTTCCGGATTTATAGCTTGTTATTGTGCACGGCCTGCTTTGCCGTCCGCCGTATCGGCTTCACTTTATAAAAGATAAAGGCAGATTCTATAAAAGGTATATAAAGGCATTATTCTATAAAAGGCATATAAAGACATGATTTTCACGGCAAATTTGTACCGGCATCCAAATTCACGGTTATCGGCAGCAGGGAGGAAATAATATGACCATATTAATTACAGGCGGCAGCGGCAGCGGAAAATCTGCATATGCGGAGGATATCGCCGTTTCCCTGGCGGCCGGAGCGGATATCCGCAGCTTATATTATCTTGCTACCATGCAGGTCTACGGGGAGGAAGGCAGGAAAAAGGTGGAGCGCCACCGGATATTGAGGGAAGGGAAAGGCTTTGAAACCCTGGAACAGCCGGTCAATATCGAGGAAGTCCTGAAGCGCATGAAGGGCGGACCTGGCATAGTATTGCTGGAATGCATGTCCAATCTGGCGGCAAATGAGATGTTTTCTCCGGACGGGGTGAAAACCGCCGGTGAGGTAGCCGACAGCGTATGCAGGGGCATTTTTATGCTTGCGGAAAGAACAGAGTATCTCATAATCGTGACCAATAATGTATTCGAGGACGGGATCGGGTATGAAACCGCTACCAAAGACTATATGGAAGCCCTGGGCAGGATTAATGAACGCCTGGCGCTGCTTGCGCAGGAGGTGACGGAGGTCGTGGCAGGACTTCCGGTCAAATGGAAGGAACCGGGGCAGGGAGGTAAGGGAACGGATGTCAGTGTTTAGATCATTTATAATAGCATTTTCCATGTATTCCAAAATACCGGTTCCCCAGCTGGAATGGAAGGACCGGGACATGAAGTATGTTCTGTGTTTCTTTCCGTGGGTGGGGGCAGTGATCGGGATAATAACCTGTCTGTGGGGAATGCTGGCAGGGCGTTTTCCCATAGGAGGAATTCTGTATGCAATGACCGGAACGGCAATCCCGCTTCTGGTAACCGGAGGCTTTCATGTGGACGGCTTTATGGATACCATGGATGCCTTTCATTCCTACCAGAACAGGGAAAAGAAACTGGAGATATTAAAGGATTCCCATATCGGTGCCTTTGCCGTGATCCAGCTGGTACTATACTACCTGATTTATATTGGGGCTTATTCTGAAATCAATGGATTTAAGGCTGTGGCTGTGACGGGGGCAGGCTTTTTCCTTTCCCGCACCTTGTGCGGCATAGGGGTCGTGACCTTCCGGAATGCGAAAAAGGAAGGGCTGCTATATTTATTTTCCAGTAAGGCCCATGAAAAGTCGGTGAAGCTTTCTCTGTATGCCCAGCTGCTGCTCTGCATATCTCTGATGGCTGCCCTCTCCGTATGGACGGGAATCGCAGTTACGGCCGGAGCATTGGTCAGCTTTCTGTATTACCGCCGGCGCTGTTATAAGGAATTGGGAGGAATAACCGGAGACACTTCCGGGTATTTTGTAACTCTCTGTGAGGGTGTCATTGTGGTGATCACAGCGGCCTGCCGTATTATGGGTCTCGTATAGCAGCCGGAGATACCGGGTATTATTTGAAGCGGCAGGAGCTTGAAGGCTGTACCGGTATGATGACAAATCGGTGAAGGCATCAACTTGCCGGGATACCGTATGCAGCATATAAATCAACGGAATACAAACGTGACGGCGGAGGCTGCCGGATCGGCAGCATTACCGGAAAGGAAAAGAACATGAAGTTATATATCGGAGGATATGCCCAGGGAAAACTTAATTATATATTAAAACAGACAAATATATCCCCGGACCGGGTATTCGATGCTGCAATGGCTGCGGATGATATTATCCCGGAGGATACGAGGATTTTGAATCGTTTTCATGCATGGGTCAGAAGATGCCTGCTGGAGGGCAGGAACCCGGAGAAGGAGACCGCTTCCATGATATTTCGAAATCCTCAGATAATCATTATCAGTGATGAGGTGGGGAATGGGATTGTTCCCATGGACGCCTTTGAGAGGGAATACAGGGAGCGTCTGGGGAGAATTCTGTGTGATCTGGCAGAAAAGGCGGA
>JAFADH010000034.1 GCA_023424995.1 Bacillota bacterium
CCAGGGATATCAGTGAAATATATGAATCCAGAAGTAACAGCATCCGGCTGTATTTCATTCTGCTTATTATCCTCACCTGTTTCCTTGGTGTTTTTTCCTATCTGTATGCCAAATGGATTACCCGTCCCCTTACTGCTTTACACAAGGGAGCGATGGCAATTTCCTCCGGTAATTATGATATTTACCTGTCGGAAAGGGATAAGGAATTCAAGGATGTAGCCGGTGCATTCAATCAAATGGCAAGGGATGTTAAGGACAGGACACGGGAACTGGAAGAAAGGGCAAAGGAGCTGCAGACCTTTATTGATGACTTGTCCCATGAAATGAACACACCGTTAACATCGATTCAGGGATATTCGGGGTTTTTATTAAGCGCCAATGCTATGGAAGAACAGAAGAGGACCGCAGCCCGGTACATTCATTCCGAAGCGAAGAGAATCGGGGACATGTTCTCAAAATTGATGGTACTTAGCTTTGCAAGAGAGCATAATATTGAACGCCGTAGTTACCCTTGCGAAGAATTAGTGGAAGAAGTCCGTCAGACCTTCCATCATGAGATGATAAGGCAGAATATAAATTTTATAAAAGAAATATCTTCTGATTCCCTGAAGGTAGATAAAACTCTCTTCCATATGCTTTTAAGCAATTTGGTTAAAAACAGCCTGCAGGCTATGGAAACGGGAGGAAATATCCGGATCAAAATATATGGTCAGGATGATGTATCTAAGATAATCATAAAGGATACCGGTACGGGGATACCAGAGGACAAGCTTAAGCAGGTGACCAAACCCTTTTACAGAATTGATAAATCGAGATCAAGAAAAACAGGAGGGGCAGGACTTGGATTATCCATATGCAGCAAGATCGCAGCATTACATGGCGGCAGCATGGATATTCATTCCATACAGGGGGAAGGGACTGAGGTTACCATTACGCTTCCGGGTTAGGCAATTACCGGCAGCCGAATAATTTACAACTCTGTTACAACCTCATTGTGAAACGGATAACTTCTGCTGCCATACTGTATTTAACAGGAGGGAACCTGTTAAATCTAATAGAAAGAAGGAATTGCTATGAAAAAAATAATATTGATAATAGCTGTGATCACTGTCGTTGGCTTTACCGGCTGTTCGAAAGCAGACATTGAAAAGAAGCCGGTTGCCATTGCGGACGCTGCTTCTCTTGATGATATAATTCAGCCGGATGCGTCTGAGGGTGAAGCAGCAGAGGAGGAGATAACGAAGGTACCTGAAGTGACAGACACCGATGAGGATGCAAATGAGGAGACGAAAGAAGGAGAGGCTGATAATCCGGATGAGGCAGCGGAGCCCGAGCCTGTAACGATTGAAATCGAAGGGATGGAAGAGACAATATACGGCTTATGGCATACAGGCGACGGCTATAAAATTTTGTATGATGTGGACAGATTCGAATATTCCGATAAAGACGGAAGTGATGCTTTTATAGCGGAAAACCCGGATCCCGCAATGTATCCTTATGTATATCTAAGCATAAACCGTCTTGAAAATAAAAGTGCATCGGATTATGTGAAAGAACTAACGGATATCCTTTCCGAAAACGGCTTAGAGTCAGAGATAACAACGGATGCTTCCATAGGAAATTATAAGGGAACGATTATAAGAGCCCGTGCCGGTTCAGAATGGAATTCTATCATTCGTAATTATTATATTATTGAAAACGGCACATCCCTGTACACCATGGAATCCCAGTATTTCTTGGAAGCTGCCGAAGGATATGGGGCAAGAATTCATGCTATGTTGAATACATTTGAGATCAAATAGCAGCTGCTCCATTACGATTAATTATAATATATATTCCTTGATAAAGATTAAGTAATCAGTGGGTTCTACATTAGAGTCCACTGATTATTTTTTTGATATGCCAATCAGATGATGAATAAAAAGTCTTGTAAGATGTAAACAGACAGATAGGCAAATGATAAAGTGTAATTAATTTCTCAAATTCAGTTATACAAATTCAGTTACAAATTCAGTTATACAAATTCAGTTACAAATTCAGTTACAAATTCAGTTACAAATTCAGTTATAAATTCAGTTATAAATTCAGTTATAAATTCAGTTATATAAATTCAGTTATATAAATTTAGTTACATAAATTAAATTACATAAAATCAGTTACATAAAAGTGGTATATTCTGCAGCTATTTATTAAAATTAAGTTATCACAACAAAATTTCTCAAATGAGGCAATGGAACATGCCGGATAACATTATATAACTGAATGAGTAATTGATATGTTTGATTGACTTTCCTGCAATCCTCCGGTAAAATTATTATGTTGGATGATAATATATTTTGATTTTAAAAAAGGAAGTGAAACAATGGACAGTAATCCCCGAAGTCCGCTAGGCGGCTTCAAACCCCAATATGGAAACATAGCTCCATTAGCCGGCGTTTTCCGCGGACTATTGCCCATTGTGCCTTTATACTGATGGGTTAATCTGTCCGCGCATATGCTGCCGTCCTGATGGGACGGTTTTTTATTGTTTTTTATGTTTTCACTGGGGAATATTAAGTAAGGAAAGGAATGATTTCAGTGAAATTCATGGAGAAAAAAGCAGTTGACAGGCAGTTTCAAAAAAACAAATATAATACCGAAGAAAAGCTCCGCTCCTGTGCTTTTATGACAGAAGAGGAATTGCTTGCTTACCTGTCCGCCACTCAGGAAGGACTTACAAATGAAGCTGCCGAAGAGAGGCAGGATGAATTTGGGAAAAACATTATTACCGTAGGAAATAAAAACACAGTGCTGCATCGTTTAAGGGAAGCGGTTATCAACCCGTTTAACGTCATCTTGCTTCTTATTGCCGTTATTTCTTATTTTACGGACGTTGTCGCATCATCGAGGCCCGATTACCTCACCGTTACGATCATTATATCTTTAGTATTCCTCTCAGGCCTGGTTGCCTTTGTCCAAAGTCAACGCTCTGATGCCGCCGCGGAAAAGCTCTCAAAAATGATTTCCAACAAAACGGATGTCAGGAGAGACGGAGAGCTGACTGAAATCCCAATGGATGAAGTCGTTCCCGGCGATATTGTACGCCTTTCGGCAGGCGATATGCTGCCGGCGGATGTGTGTTTTTTGGCCACGAAAGATACTTTTGTTGCACAGGCGGCGTTGACCGGGGAATCCAATCCCGTAGAGAAATTCAGCGGAGTACGGAATAAGCAGGATGCCGGACTGACCGATTTGCTGAACATCGGCTTCATGGGGTCTAATATTGTGAGCGGCAGTGCCACGGCTGTGGTGCTGGCCACCGGCAATAATACGTATTTCGGAACAATGGCTAAATCCTTGTCCGGAGACAGAGCAAAGACCAGCTTTGAGCGCGGCGTGGATTCCGTCAGCCGTCTTTTGGTCCGAATGATGCTTGTCATGGTTCCCATTGTATTTCTGATCAATGGGCTGGCAAAGGAAAATTGGGCAGGAGCCCTGCTCTTTGCCGTCAGCATTGCGGTGGGGCTTACACCGGAAATGCTGCCTGTGATCATGACTTCAACGCTTGCAAAGGGTGCGGTCTCCATGTCAAAGCATAAGGTTATTGTCCGGACCCTGGGCGCCATACAGGCTTTTGGAGAAATGGACGTGCTTTGCACCGATAAGACCGGGACACTGACGGAGGATAAGATCGTACTGGAGAAATACATGAACCTGCATGGTGAGGATGATGTCCGTATTCTGCGGCATGCATACCTTAACAGCTATTTTCAGACGGGACTTAAAAATTTGATTGATCTTGCCATCATTAACCGGGCTTCGCAGAATGGTCTTGAAAATATCCTGGATGCTTACAGCCGTGTAGATGAAATCCCCTTTGATTTCTCCCGCCGCAGAATGAGTGTGGTTTTAATGGATAACAACGGAAAACGCCAGCTGATCACGAAGGGAGCGGTGGAAGAGATTATCGCCATCTCGTCCTTTGTAGAAATAAACGGGCGTGTTCTGCCAATGGATGAGGATACCCGGCGCATTGCCCTGGAAACCTACGAAAAGCATAACTTTGACGGACTGCGCATGATTGCCGTGGCGCAGAAAAATGAAGTTCCCGGCAGCGGGGCCTTCACTGTGGCCGATGAACGGGATATGGTACTGATCGGATTTGTGGGCTTCCTTGATCCGCCAAAGGAAAGTGCCAAAGACGCCATTGCCGCCCTTCGGGAGCACGGAGTGAGGACCGTTGTTCTCACCGGAGACAGCGAGGGTGTGGCTCTGAAGGTCTGCGGCAAGGTGGGGGTCAATACCTCCCGTCTTCTGATCGGCAATGATATAGAGCGGATGGATGATGCGGCATTACTGGACGCAGTGGGCACCTGTGACCTATTTGCCAAGCTGTCTCCTTCCCAAAAGGAGCGGGTTGTAAAGGCATTTCAGGCAGCGGGGCACGCGGTGGGCTATATGGGCGACAGCATCAATGACGCACCTCCGCTGCGCCAGGCGGATGTGGGTATCTCTGTGGACAGTGCCGTGGATATCGCCAAAGAAACCGCCGACATCATCCTGCTGAAAAAGGATCTGATGGTGCTTGAAGAAGGGGTCATAGAAGGACGCCGTACCTTCGGGAACATCATAAAATATATTATAATGGCGGCAAGCGGTAATTTCGGCAATATGATCTCTGTTATTGCTGCCAGTATTTTACTGCCGTTTTTACCCATGCTTCCGGTGCAGATCTTAACAC
>JAFADH010000236.1 GCA_023424995.1 Bacillota bacterium
TGTAATACATATTATCAGATGCTGAAGAAGAAAATGGGATGAATCAAGGATGGTCCGGAATTTTTCCGGACCATCCTTTTTACGTAGTTTAATTTAAGGCATGTTTACAGCGGTAAATCCCTTTTATGAAAGGCTATTATTCCGGCAGCATAGGTCACTGCTGCGATTGCACCAAGGATTATAAAGGATAAGCCATAGCCTTCCCCGGATATTATTCTTTCCGGATCAAACAAAGTGTAGAGGGAACCATATTTTAAAAATTCCATGCTGCCGCCGATATCGGATATCATCTGCAATACCAGGAAGGCAACCGGAAGTCCGGCACCGACAGCCAGTGAATTCTTCGTATCATTGAAGAAGCAGGAAGCAAAGAAACCAATTCCGGTCAATGCATAGTAGAGCAGCAGAGCACCTGTATTTAACAGAATAAATTTTGGAACATCCAGATCTCCCGGGAACATGACCTGACACATAAAGATACCGGCAGCAGTCACAATTCCCAACAATAAGGTTATGCTGGCAAGAAGGAAGACAGCCTGGGTCACCGCAATCTTGCTTCTGGTATTGGGAGTTGACAGAAGATATGCCATGGAGCCCTTATCCACATGGGAGGCTACCGTCCGGTTTGCGACTATTATGCAGTAGATCATCGGCATCAGCAGTATGAGAAAGCCATAAAAATATGTGGCTATAAAGCCTAATAAATCATTTGCTTCACCGTCAAAGCCCATAGCTGATACAAGCTCACGGGGTAATGTTTTAATCATTTCGTTCAGGGTGGCCTGAGTCTTTGGATCATACATGTCAATAATGGTCGGAAGATAGAACATCAATACGGCAAGTATGATGATCAAAACGATATAATTTTGCTTGATGGTTGCTTTCAATAAAGGTTTGCTCATATAAATCTCCTCCTATTTCTCTATGGCGCCAGGTACAGCGGCATCACCGTAATATTGCATGAATACATCCTCAAGGCTGCTGTTCTCGGTATCCAGATCCAATACGGTATACTGATGCAGGTCATGTATCAGTCCGGATATATTACCGAGTATGCTTACCTTGGCAGTAGAACCGGTCACGGTTATCCTGTCATATCCGTTCCTGCTCCGGAATTCGGCGGCAGTCTCGGGAGAGTCAAACGTGATGAGATAGATTTTTCTTCTCTTTTCCTTCAAATCACGGATATCCGACCTGGCTACCAGCTTCCCGTGGCGTATGATACCGGCACGGTCACAGGTGCGTTCTATCTCTTCAAAGCTATGGGAGGACATGAGTATGGTTTTACCCTTTGATTTTTCCTCCAGGATCAATTCCGTAAAGAGCTTCTGCATCAACGGGTCCAGACCGCTGGTGGGTTCATCCAGAAGCAATACCTGGGGATCATGCATGAAGGCGCATACGATACCAAGCTTTTGCTTCATGCCCTTTGACATCTTGCGGATGCGGCCTCTGGTATCCAGCTCGAACCTTCGGATCAGTTCATCACGATATGAGGTACTGGTCAAGCCTCGCATCTCTCCCATGAATTTAAGAAAATCCATACCATTCATTCCCTCGAAGAAAGCAATCTCAGCGGGCAGATAACCGAGCTGCTTCATGATCCGGGCGGCTTCGGTCCGGCAATCCATACCCAGAATCCTTGCATTTCCTTTATCCGGGGTCAGAAACCCCATCAGATGGCGTATGGTGGTTGTCTTGCCGGCTCCGTTCGGTCCCAGATATCCGAATACCTCTCCTTCCTGTACCTGGAAGGTCAGATCAAAGATACCTTTGTGGTTACCGTAATCCTTGGTTAATCCATTGATTTCAATTACAGACATAATGATATTCCCTTTCTTAAAATAGTATAATAAATATTAAATATGCAATATATCAACTTATATTAATGTACCGACGGTTTGTTTTATCCGTATCGTATAACTTACAGAAGGAATTATTACTTCGTCTAAAGATATTCTTCCTTGTAAAAATTATTGCGGAACAGTGTAACATACCGGTCATACAATTCAATAATACGGTTGAAATTCGGTTTTTCGTTTTGCCCGGACCGGTTCATCCTCATCTCCGTTGCTGTCTGGTCGGCACAGCCCTCGGAGACCCAGGTAAGCAGCTGAATAATCATCATCGGCTCAATTCCTTCCTTGAACTTGCTGTAATCCAGACCCTGGAAGAAGAGCATGGCGCGCTCCCTGGTATACCGGTTATTGATCCGAGAGATATCCTCCCTGATTTCAGATGAGGTATCGAATACGGACTTTTTCATAAAATCCACCATATGGGGGTACTCCGTGGACGCCTTGATCTTCAGGCGCTGAATCGCATTAAGACGCTCAAAGAAATCGTCATATGCCATATAGACGGGGGCGCCGTCCGGTCCCGGACTGTCCACAATCCGTTCTAATTGCCGGCCGCTGTATTCATACAGATACAGATAGAAATTCTTCTTTGTCTTAAAGTAATAGAATAAGCTTCCTTTCGATATGTCTGCCGCCCTTACGATTTCTTCCACAGACGCCTTGGCATAACCGTGTTCTGCAAATACCAGGAAGCCTGCGTTTATGATGTTTAGTTTTTTTGTTTCCTCCAGATGATCAAAGCTCTCGTATGAAATAAAAACCACCTCGTTTATAGAGTTATTTTTACTGTTAATTACTGGTTGACCGTTTCGGTCAAAACAATAATAACATATTTGACTGAACCGGTCAATATTAAATTGCATTAGGCATAGCCATTATATTCCCGGGATATGGTAGAAAGAAATCTGTATTCGAATGCAAATATTATTAATTCATTGCTTTCTGCATAATTATAAGATATAATGTATACGTCACTTTATACACCTTTCCCATAAGAGGAGCTTATGTATGAATATTGACCTGGAATATTACAAAATCTTTTATTTCGTGGCAAAGGCCGGAAGCTTTACAAAAGCAGGCGAGGATCTCTGTATATCGCAGCCTGCGGTAAGCCAGGCCATTAAATTGCTTGAGACAAGCCTGGGCAGCAAGCTGTTCATCCGCATTCCCAAGGGTGTAAAACTGACGCCTGAGGGTGAAGTCCTGTATAATTATGTACAGAGAGGTTATGAATATCTTATTATGGGAGAAGAGAAGTTTCAGAAGATGCTTGACCTGGAGAATGGTGAAATTCGAATCGGTGCAAGCGATATGACTCTCCAGTTCTACCTGCTGCCATATCTGGAGAAGTTCCATGAAAAATTTCCGAAGATTAAAGTGATGGTGACCAATGCACCGACACCTGTGACCTTGGAATATCTATACAATGGAAAGATTGATTTTGGAATTGTCAGTGAACCCTTCGAGGCAAAGCCGGAGATCCTGGTTAACAGGGTTAAAGAGATCCGTGATATCTTTGTGGCAGGAAGCAGGTTTGTCCATCTAAAGGATAAAGTATTAAAATATAAGCAGCTTGAGGAGCTGCCGATTATCTGTCTGGAGAACAATACAAGCTCCAGGAGATTTATCGATCAATTCCTCTTAACGAACGATGTGGTCCTAAGACCGGAGTTTGAGCTTGCCATGAGCGATATTATTGTTAAATTCGCCATACGTAATCTGGGCATCGGCTGCGTGGTTGAAGATTTTGCGCAGGATGCTATTGCGGAGGGCACCCTGTTTGAGTTACAATTTGAAGAGAAGATACGGTCAAGACATTTCTGCATCATAACAGGCAGTCATAACCCTATCTCCACCGCTGCCAGGGAGCTGCTGAGTATGGCGGGGATACGGATAGCGGAATGACAGCTTTAAAATTAAAAGGATCAAGGCAATAAATAATCATGATTGGAGGCACAAATGAAAAATATAAAGGTTAAATATTTCAGTAGAGAGATTGAGAAATTACGTTATATCGATGAAAAATCTGATTGGATCGATCTTAGGGCGGCAGAGAGGGTTGAGCTGAAAGCCGGGGAATTCAAGCTGATACCTCTGGGAATCGGAATGGAGCTGCCGGGAGGCTATGAGGCACATGTAGTTCCGAGAAGCAGCACCTTTAAGAATTTTGGAATCCTTCAGACTAATTCTATGGGAGTGATCGATGAAACTTATTGCGGTGACAACGATCAGTGGTTCTTTCCGGCTTTTGCTGTCCGGGATACTGTGATCAATATGAATGACCGGATCTGCCAGTTCCGTATCATGGAGCATCAGCCAAAGCTTGAATTTATAGAAACGGACCGGCTGGGCAGCGAAGACCGGGGCGGTCACGGAAGTACGGGAAAACAATAAATGGAATTAGAATTTGCCGGGAGGACTGAATGATAATACGCAGAGGTGATTTAGAAGATCTTGATGCACTGGTTGCCAATCGCATGGAGTTTCTGGATCTGGTAAGAACTGATCCGTCAACTGCAGCTGACGATGGGCTGGCAGCTGTAACCCATGCATTCATGAAGGAACATCTTCAGGACGAGACATTGGTGGTCTGGTTAGCTGAGGAGGAGGGTAAAATCGTATCCACCGCCATGGTATGCTATTACCGGCAGCTGCCCAATAACAGTAATACCACCGGCAGGATGGGGTATATACAGAATGTGTATACCCTGGCTGATTACCGGAGGAGAGGACTGGCATCCGAACTGCTCAACCGCATTATACGGGATGCCGGGGAACGGAAGGCCGGCCGGTTAATGCTTGATGCCACGGACATGGGGCAGCCTGTCTACGAGAAATTAGGCTTTATTTTAATGAAGCATGAGATGAGTTATAAGCTTGCATAATATGGAGGGAATATGGCCGGAGTTATCACACACTTGGTTATTGCCAGAGAAATGCTTAAAATACTTCCTGAGAATACCATCAGGCAGGAAGGGTTATTCTATCTTGGGAATTTGGCGCCGGATGCAATTCACGCCAGGGAGGGTTATATCCGTGCTCATAAGAAGCATACACATTTTCGTGATGATATTCCGGATACTGATTTTGAATTTCCTGAAAATTATGCCAGGTACCGGGAGCGTCTTGCGGAGTTTATTAATAAGAACAGGGACAGAAGCGATGACATCATTGACCTCTACCGGGGCTATGTGGTGCATATTCTGACGGATGAATTATTTGTATTGACCATCCGCAAGGAGTTCTGCGGAATCATGTCCGCTCTGGGGATCGGACAGAATGACCGGAGGTTCTTTGACTATATCGTTGCAGATATGAACCGGAATGACATGCAGTTGGTATATCATTATGAGGGTATGGACGAAATCCGCAGATATATGGAAGAGATAGCCGTCTGCGAAGTAGCAGGCTATATCAGTACGCAGGAGATGAGCATCAGCAGGGATTGGCTGATACATCAGCATTTTATTCTGGAACAGGAAGAACTGCAGCCGGTATATATCAGTTATGACCGTATGCTTGAATTCATTCAACTGGCGGCAAGAGAGATCGTAAAGAGACTGTCGGAGGGCGGTGATCTGCCCGGGATGCTTTAAAGCTCCAAGTTAGCAACGCCTTCTCCATTACATAGCAGCATAATATTCTGTTATTCTTTACCGTATGACGTTGATACCCGACAGGCTTATAGCCTGACCTAAGATAAAAATCACAGGACGGCAGGGAAGCATCCGGCAACGAGGCGGAATAATCCCTGGAGATCTCGTCTTCAAGTGCTTTCATGATAAACGAACCATAGCCCTTCCCTTGGAATTCCGGCAGGACGCAGACCCTTCCGATATATCTGCCGTTCCTGCTTCCGGCTGCCACAAAATTACCCGGATCTGATATTAAATAGATCAAACATTTCTCAGCATCCCTTCGTATGCTATCCTTATTGTGTGTTTCCATACAAAATTTTACGACTTCAGCAGGGTAATAATTTGGATATATCTCATCCACAGTCTTATGTATAATGCTAAGTACTTCTTCGTAATTATCCGGAGCAGCTCTTAGAATCTGCATATTTCCCCTCACTCTATTATTCTTTTAAATATCCGCTAATTGATTGTTCATATTATAGCGCACATTATGATTATGGCAAGAGCTTCTGAATATAATAAAATATTACGAAACACAGTATTGACATAATTAATATTTATCTCAAATATAACAAATATTGATTTTACTTATGGGTATCGGAGCATTATACTTAGAAAGTAATTGGATATACTAACTTATTGTGATGAAATGATTTTTCATCATACTATTCAAGGAGGATTTCATTTATGGTTAAAGCAATCGTAGGCGCCAATTGGGGCGACGAGGGAAAAGGCAAGATAACAGACATGTTGGGGCAGGAGGCGGATATCATTGTAAGGTATCAGGGCGGCAGCAACGCCGGACATACTATTATTAATGAATATGGAAAATTCGCCCTGCATTTATTACCCTCCGGTGTATTCTATAAGCATACCACCAGCATTATTGGCAACGGCGTGGCTTTAAATATCCCCTACCTTGTGAAAGAAATCCAGGCACTGGTAGACCGCGGTGTTCCGGCACCAAAGATTCTGGTGTCCGACCGGGCACAGATCATGATGCCTTATCATATCCTGTTTGACCAATACGAAGAAGAGAGATTGGGCGGCAAATCCTTTGGTTCCACAAAGTCAGGCATAGCTCCCTTCTATTCCGATAAATATGCAAAGACAGGCTTCCAGGTTTCCGAATTATTTGACGATGAAGTTTTAAAGGATAAAATAGCAAGTGTATGCGAAGTAAAAAATGTTATCCTGGAGCATCTGTATCATAAACCTGCAATTGATCCCCGGGAGTTATACAATACCTTAATTGAATATAGGGATATGGTGGCACCCTATGTCTGTGATGTATCGGCATTCCTTCATGATGCAATCAAGGCAGGCAGGAATATATTATTGGAAGGTCAGTTGGGGGCTTTAAAGGATCCGGACTTTGGAATCTATCCCATGGTTACCTCCTCCTCAACCCTTGCGGCATACGGTGCAATCGGTGCAGGTATCCCTCCTTATGAGATCAGGAGCATCATCACGGTGGTTAAGGCCTATTCCAGTGCGGTAGGTGCCGGTGAATTCGTCAGTGAGATCTTCGGAGACGAGGCAGATGAGCTCCGCAGACGAGGCGGTGACGGCGGTGAATATGGTGCAACCACCGGCAGACCGAGACGTATGGGCTGGTTTGATGTTGTGGCTACCCGATATGGCTGCAGGATGCAGGGTGCGACTGAGATTGCATTTACCGTGCTTGATGTTCTGGGTTATCTGGATACTCTGCCGGTATGTGTCGGCTATGAGCTTGACGGGGTTGTGACCAGGGACTTCCCTACGACTGTGAAGCTGGCGAAAGCTAAGCCGGTATATGAATACCTGCCGGGCTGGAAACAGGAGATCAGAGGAATTAAAACTTATGAAGAGCTTCCGGAGAACTGCAGAAAGTACATTGAGTTCATCGAGAAGGAATTAGAAGTTCCCATTACCATGATATCCAACGGACCGGGCAGAGATGATATTATAAAAAGATAAATCCAATATATATAGAAAAGGGCGATACTTTTGGGTAATGCGCCCTTTTTTTATGACCGGTATTCATGGATTGATTATGAACAGTCAATGGGTGCTCTGGATAAAAGTTATAGTACTGAAGGGAGGAGGAAAAAGCAGTATAAAAACTGTGCTCAGAAATAGAACAACATGCTTGGGGATATTTTGAGAAAAATGTAACAATATGCTTGAAATCCATTATTCCCCATGTTATTATACGGAATGTAAATAATCATCTGTATAAAAATTTATGTAAAATCTATATTAGTTGGACAGGATATGATATTCAGGATCATTCTTGAAATGGAGTTGACCAAATGCAATTGCTATTACTATACAGGATG
>JAFADH010000261.1 GCA_023424995.1 Bacillota bacterium
TACTATATAATAGTATGTTTCCATTAGAACGTCCGTGTCCGGATTTAATGAAACAAAATATTCGAAACGATCAGACCCATGCTGACATCTCACTCTCACTCCGGTGTCCCTGGCAATCCGATTGATAATTATTTTTTATTTGGAGGTGTACGAATTGGCTAACATTAAATCTGCGAAGAAGAGAATTCTGGTTAACGAGACTAAGGCTGCCAGAAACAAGCAAATCAAATCCAAGGTTAAGACCATGATTAAGAAGGTTGATGCTGCTGTTGCAGCCGGTGATAAAGAACTTGCAAAGTCCAGCTTAATTACTGCAACTGCTGAGATCGACAAGGCTCGCTCCAAGGGCGTTATTCATAAGAATACCGCAGCGAGAAAGGTATCCCGCTTGGCAAAAGCTACGAACAATATTGCTTAATCGATATGATGAAAGCTATCCGTCAGGATAGCTTTTTTTGTTTCATAATATCAACCCCGCTTCACAATTAAGCCGGGGAACAGGAAGAACGGCGGCAGATATCCCTGCCGCCGTTCTTCCTGCATAATCTATATTGGGGTTAATTTCTAAAATAAGATTTGTTTCAAAATCAGAGCTGCTGCTGGGCCGTAATAAACTTCATGATATGCTCTACCGCTTGGGATCTTGTAATATTGCTCTTTGCATTGAAGTTATTATAACTATCTCCCGTCATAATATCCAGGCCTTTGGCAAGTGCAACGGCACCCAGATAATTTGCTCCGATGTTCCACTCATCAGCATAACCGGTGGTATAGATCCCCGTCAGCTTTGACATCTTCTCGAGTCCTAGATATTTGATAAAAGCGAATGCCAATTCTTCCTTCGTTACCAATTTTTTTGACTCCAGATCATTCTCAGAATATCCGTAGCCGATCTTTTGAAGCAGAGTATTCACTTCACCTAAGGTAATATTCTGTTCCGGCTTAAAATATCCGCCCTCAAAGCCGATATTCATGTCTGCCAGCAGAAGTATATTGCGGTTAGCTTCCGTATTGGCTACATCTTCATAGGCATAGGGCGCTTCCTTCTTATATACTTCACCACTATAGTTTAACTGCTCTCCCGTAAACGGTGAGATAAATGCGGGGCTGACATCAGGATGATATACCAGTCTGATCTCGTAATCTACCGAATAAGCAGTATTATAATCATAATAGCTGTCAAGATTTTCTACGCCGGAGTTATATTTATTAATTGTATTGATCTCATATTTTAATCCGAAGCCTTCGTTTGCCAGATAGAAATCCATAGCTTTATCAGCAGTCATAGCACCCTTGGTGGATTCAAACACGATGGATTCATCCCAGTTGCTGCCATAGGAATAAATCTTGCCGGTAACTCCGTCCACTTCGCCATAGATACTGTTATACGGATACTCTACGTTCTCATTCACACGGTTGTAACGATAGCTGTATCCGCCGTAAACAGGAACGTCATCTTTATAGTATATGATATAGCCATTGGTCTGCTCTGTGAATATGCTGTTATCAAAGCGGTCCTTGATCTGCGCGCTTAAGAATTTCTCCAGGATCTTTTTGGAGGCTTCCTTATCATATTTTACATTCACCTGCTTGTAGGTCTGAGTCTTTTGATCATAATATCCCTTCATACTGGAATAGAATGATAAGATCTTTCCGGTAGAGGCATCTACCGTTGCATGGGCATACGCGCGGTAAGTATCCGTATCCTTGGAATAGTCAACCGTTCTGGGATCCCTTAAGGTAATGGTCCAGATATAATTGGTCTTACCATTGCCGTTGTCGATCTTATTCAGGGTCGTAGAATATGCCTTCAGAGTATCCTCCAGATATAAGCTGGAGTTACCTGTCACAATATCCATTGCCTTCTCCTTGCTTATGAGCTTATTCAGCTCAGCAATCTTGGCGATCTCTTCCTCTGTCAGGGTCGACTGTGCGCTTGCACTGCCGTTTCCTGCATCTGCTGCAGCTTCCTCTTTATTGTAATCATCCGTAACAATCGATGTTGACTTGACAAAATATACCTCGCCCGTTTTAGCATCTACGGAGATATATCCTTCCGTGGGTTCATACACCAGGAATGCCTTGGTTGACTGATTGCCTCTGCTGTCATAGATACCGAAGTAATCGGAGCGGTAAACCAGTCTCATCTTCATGTTTTTCTTAATAAGCTCCGCGGCCTGTTCCTTGGTAATGACAGGCTTGGAAGAAGGAACAGAGACGTCATACAGCCAGTATATACCGGCAAGAACTATTTCACCGGTAACGCTGTTGACCGCAACCTTAACCGTATTCTCGGGCAGCAGTACTCCGCTGTTTACCCTCTGGTAATTATAAATATAGTTGCCGCTGTATACGCCTTCATAAGAAGCGTCTATAAACTCCAGCTTGCCCTTAATATCAGGAGCGATCTTAAGAATAAACTCATCCGCTTTCGCTTTCAGCTCATCCTTCAGATATTTGGCAACCCCCAGCTTATAATTCTTCTCATTATAATGATAATAGTATACAATGTGATTGTCCTTATCACTGGTTACCTCAATTCTTGCACTGGTCTTCGGATCCTTCCAGCTAAAGCTCCAGTTACCGTTGCCGTAGTAATCTCCGTCATAGTAATAATAATTAAATTCAGAATAACCTGCCGGGATGGTAATCTTGCTTTTCACAGCCAGGATGGCTTTCTCCAGGGCTTCCGTTGAAGGCTGTGCGCCGCCGCCTGCAGGTTCGCCCTTTATAATTGCCGGTGAGGCTGCCGTAACTGCCACTCTGTCTGCAGCCACCTGAGCATCTGCCGCCTCAATCCGCTCCTCAGCCGCCGGCTTCACAGCTCCTGCAGCATAGATATGGATCGGTACGGACGTAATCATAAGAATACCGCATAACAGTATAGCTAATAATCTTTTCATAATAATTCTCCTTTCCTATGGTGATTTAATTCTCTTTCGTACATTAGACGATGAATAAAATTCCACGGTTGCATTTATTTTCATATAAACACATAGAAAAATACCAAATTTATTATTAATTGGAAAAGGATTATTTGCAATACAAATAAGCAGTAACAGTTCCTTATTCTTTATATCTCGGTAAAGGCAGGTTCTTCAATACAGGCATCCTTATATCTGTAATTCCCCGCCGTACCCCGGATATTGTTATACCAGTTCCCTGTCGCCTCATTAATGATATGCAGTCTTCCGCCCTGCTCCTCCATCTCGAATAGCAATATCCTTTTCAGCGCATGTATATTGGGACAATGAAGCGACATCATAAGCTGCCCTTCAAACGTACGAAACAGCATGGAATGGGCACCGTCATGAGCATAGAGGGGCTCGGGCTCCTGGATCCAAGGTCCGGTAATCTCACCGGATTGGCTCTTTGCATATCCGGTAGCATAACCCAGGGATGTAAAATTAGACCACAGCATAATCAGAGTTTTGTCCTGCATCCGGTGAAGGAAGGGCCCGTCGGTCACAAAGCCTCCGTTCTGCCCGTTGCCCAGCATCTTTCCCCTCCATGGCGCATCCGAAGCACGAAATAAGATCTTCGGAGGACCAACCGCTTCGCCAAGATCATCCGATAACGGTACTGCCGCGATCTGACCGTCAAATACCTGCAGCCATTCATGACAGAATACCATCCAGGGCTTCCCCTTCCTGTCCATATATAAGGTGCCGTCCAGGCATTGCCAGCCTTTTGGCGTCACCGGTTCGGGACGCACCGGCTTAAACGGACCGAGGGGCGAATCCGAGACCAGACACTGGCATCTTCTGTAAGTTCCCTTGGCACGGAAGGAAGAAATCAAATAATATTTACCCTTATATAGATGGCATTCCGGAGCCCAATAGTCCAGATCCGCCCAAAAATCTCCCTGTTCGAATACTAACTGAGGTTCACTCCAATGGATGAGATCCTCACTTTCCAGTGCATGAAAAACTCCTCCGGCCTTCTGGGAAGGAAATCTCTCCGGAGAAAAATAAGCGGCATAAACATAATATCTCCGTGATACCGGATCCGCCAAAATAAACGGGTCGCTGCAGCGGATGTCACGAATGTGGAACGGGTATTCCATAAGTTGATCCTCCTATATTAAAATCTTCTCCTGCAAAGGTGCTTATCGTAATTGATCGATTGCCTTTAATCCTGGGCACACAGGCAGAACGGATGTCCCGCAGGATCCAGCATGGTAACAAAATCGCTGCCGCCGAATTGTTCCCGCGCTTTTACCGCTCCGAGAGCTTCGGCTTCCCGGACAGCGGCTTCCACATCCGGCACCTGAAAATCAAAGTGCATCTGCTTCTGCTGCTTTCCTGCCTGCTCCGGCCAGACAGGAGGGGTATAATCCTCTTCTTCCGCAAATAATAATACAATACCGTTCTCACTGCGCACGGCCGGATTGCCATATAATTCACACTTTTCCCAGCCCAGGAGAGCTCCGTAAAAATCACACAGCTTGACGCCGTCGGCACAATCCACCATAACATTCCCCATACAGATTCCCTGTATCATAAGCCACCTCCGTAATATATAATGATCTCATTGCTTTAATAAAGAGCTTTGATGCTGTATATGGATCCCGATGTGTCCTATTCCTAGGATTATGGAAGCCAATATCATCCAGATGACTTTGCCGTAGATTCCAAGAAGCAGGAAGGCTATCACCGGCAAAGCAGCCAGAGGAACTGGAATCCCCAAGAAGCTCCGGTAAAAATCCCTCAGGACGCGACCGCCCGTAAAATAACGAAGCCAGCAAAGTTCATATAGCAGCATACATAAAAATGATACTATAAGCCAAATACCCCATAGGGATAAATCTTTCGGGTTATAATCCTGAAAGATCAGCGCAATACATGTAACGCAGGCCTGCCCGATCCGTTCAAAAGCGAGCAGTATCCGGTTCTCGCCGGCAGAGCTGTAGCCTTCCGGCATATATCTGCTCCATATAATATTCGGTATGAATAACATAAGCAAATAGATAAGTCCCACATATGAAAATCCTAATTCTCCAAGCATTCTGTCCTCCTAGTCCGTAACGCTATTCGCCTTCATAATAATCCACCCGGTCACTTACCCGATAAAGCTGATTGGTATTCTTACCCCATACTCCGAGCTTGCCGGAATCCGGATAGAATGCAACGTCAATCTGGTTATGGGTGTCAAAATCCAGATATACCAGCAGGTCCGATTCCGAGGTATTCGTCAGCTTATGTGCACCGCTTTCATCTGCCGGAAAGTATATGAAATCCCCGGCCGAGACTTTCCTGTCCCCGGACGGTGTTCTTAAGCTTCCGGTGCCGCTTATTATGTAAAAGGTCTCTTCATTTCTTGTATGGTAATGATATGGATACGCCGACTTGCCGGGCGGTAATTCGTACAAAGATACGGCGCATTGCTCAGCATATCCCTTGGGGACCAGCTCCCGTTTCAGGTATTCATATCCCTCATGTTCACTTTTGTACTTTCCGGCAGCTTCTGCCGCTTTTATATGGATTATATCACCCATGGTATCCGCCCTCCTTATATTAAAAATTAAATCCTATTTCATTATGAATAAATCCTTTGGTCTTAATCCATTGGCTTTTATCTGTTTTCGCCAGCCTGCTTCTCCGGCGAGCTTATATGCAAATCTCGGAAAATTTGCCGTAACGAATACATCTTCACCGGCCGTACCGTTTAGAATATGCCGCGAAGTTAAGCCTATGGTCTTACCCACATTCTTTAAAGGTCCATGCCCCAGCGGAACCTTATTAAGCATTGAAAGCATCCCTCCGGCTCCGATGCCTGTACCCTGTCCCCACTGAAGTCCTGATTTTTTGCACCAGTTTCTCAGTATCTGAATGGCAGGCATGTTATGCCGGCCTTCATAAAAGCCGCAGTTCACCAGGCCATATACCATAATACCGTTACCGGATTTATCTTTTATGTACTGTTCCAATTGCTGCAGACAGCCTACCAAGTGAGACGGTATCCCGTCAACATATAAGGGAAATGCAAATACCCATGCCGTGTGTCCTGCCAACAGCTCCATTTCCCGAGTACTTAATTGCGGATTCCGGAAATCAAATTGCGTAATGGCATGTTCCTCCGGAATGAAGGTTTGCAATGCTTTTAATATGCATTCCGAAGCACTGTTCTTTTGCTTGGGGCTGCCGTTAATCAATGCTATTTTCATTACAACCGCCCCTCCAGCTCTTCAATTTCCCGGACAAAAGAAACCCTTTGCGTGTTACAGTCCAGATTAATTGCATTGGCATTCACCAGCTTTTCAGCCGTCTTTTTCTCTTCTTCCGTCATTTCCTCACCATAAAACCATACTGATAAGTCAAACTTATTCCTGTAGCGCGGCCTGTGATGCATTCTTCCGTCTTTTATCCTAAAATACGGATGGATAAATGAAATACTGCGATCCAGTATGTTTTTGACAAATGGGCTGAAGCCTCCGTAAAAGCATTGGCTGATAATGGTCACCTGACTGCTCTGCGACAGCGTGGCACCCATATCTCCGTATTTATCACGGATGATACAGACGGCAGGCGTTTTAATCCAGCACCCGAAACAACCGATACAATTATGTATCTCATGGTCATTTGTAATGATTTTGGTATCGCCTGGCGGATCAGGCATTATTTTAACAAAATCCTCTTCCGCCAGATCATGTATTATTAATCTCATTTTTATTCCTCCCATCCTTTTAAGAATGCCACATCCGGGATATAATTTCAATGATAATTGTAATAAACGGAATCCGCCCTAATGCTGCTTCTAAACCACATAGATAATAGGCACACGGCTTAGCTTTTGTGAAAGCTGTTCTCTCAAAAACTGCTCGCCTTCGGCCCTGATATCATCACGGTAACAGTATTTTCCCCGTCCCCGGCCCGTCATCCTCGCACTGTCAAATAATTCGACCGCATTCGGAAATGCATCTCTGTTGATGGCACGGTGCACATAGCTGTATGTCATAAAAATCATCTCAATAAACAGCTGCTTTTTTGCTTTTTCAGAAATCTGATCCGCCAGCTGTTCGATCAATTGCCTGTATAATTCCTTCCAATTTTCCACCAGAATGACAGGTGCGATCAGTAAGCCTACGGAATACCCCGCTTCACTCATCCGGTTAAGCGCATCGATTCTTGAGGTTAAAGGCGATGTCCCGAATTCAATCCTTCGGATAATATCGTGGGGATTTACGCTCATGCGCAGAATGACGTGTCCGCGGTGGTTCAGTGATAGCAGGGGCTCTACCATGTGGAATTTTGTCGGGAATGTAAGAATGCCTTTTTCGCTTTTGGAGAATTCCTCGATACTCCATTCCAGATTTCCGGTGATCGTATTTTCCAATACGAGATCACTGTTGCTTCCTATTTCAAAAACAAGATCTTTATCCGAACTCCCGGCTGTCTTAATAAGCTTGTCCATCATCTGCTCCCGGTTGACAAACAGCCTTAGATAAGAGCATTTGTTATAATTACATACCAGATAGCAGTAAAGGCACATGGCACTGCAGCCGGAAGAGGTATACGGTACCAGAAAATCCGATACCTTATGATTCGGTGTGTAACTGAGGGACTTTCTTACGCCGATGATCAAGTGTCTTTTCATCCTGGGAAACTGCTGGTTTTCATTTTTACGCAGCTGTTCAATCCTGTTATGGCTCTCAATCTCGATCCACGGAACCTGCGCGAATTTCTCCTGCATCTGCCTGCCAAGCTCATAATCAAGCACTGCAGGTTCATAAAATACTTTATCCGGCTGCAAACTACCATCTCCTTTTTCTCACTTTAGAGATAGTATAGCCATTCCATGCATCCGTATTCGAAACCGCAGGAATTACAGCAATCCCCTTATTGTCCTTTATTATGCAGCATATCAGAACCCTTTATTGCCGCATATTACGGCGTTATTTTATCGTCAGAAAAATTTATATCGTTAAAAATCCGTTCCGGGACTGCAAGGCGGGATATGCTTATGTACGGTTTTTATTCATTTTCTCATTGCCATGCTTGAAGTTACCCGTTGCTCTTGCCATGATCAGCTGCGCTTCTTTCCCCTCGGCATCTGCAATATCCGCAATAAAGTCCTCGGCCTTATTTCCTTTTAAGATGGTTACCTGTTTTCCATGCCAGGCAATGAATACCTTCTTATCCTTGGTTATTCTGTATGAAAAGACTTCGTCCTCCAGTTTTCCTCTTTTATCAATCGGTTTTTCCATGTTTATCTCCTTTTAAAATATCGTCAAAGCCCCTAGATTGTGCGATTCAGTCCTGACTGTAATTAACACTTGCGGCTTCGGCTAATTCACTAATTAATTTCTTATCCGTAATTACGCCGAATTTCCAGGGCTGCTCATTACCGCCCGATGCGGATAATCTTCCGCACTCCAGAATATAGGCTATAATCTCAGGAGAGATCGGTCTGTCGGAAAAATTGCGGCAGCTGTACCTTTGTTCCAATAAATCCAACAGCATATGGGCACCTCCTTTTTCTTGAATGCAGGGTTCAGGTTCATACAAATATTATCGGCTTAAGCCCGGGGATCCTGGCTTAGCAGGTAGCTTGTCATTGATATGGAGCCGAGTGCATAGAACTCATTGAAAATCTTTTCCGTATAATCATCAGAAGCCGCTCCCAGGGTATAAA
>JAFADH010000272.1 GCA_023424995.1 Bacillota bacterium
GTACTTGTTATCGGCTTATAATATGAGTATGGGATCACGGTATTTCATTTTTAATTTAAGAAATTGAAGAACTTTATACTGGTAATGCAGGTTATTTTGTGGTAGATTATTATAGAATATGAAATGAAATACATAGGTTTTGCTATGGAGATGAAACCTAATTCCACATGGAGGCATTACTACTATGAAAGCGTATGAGAGAGTATTATTGAAATTAAGCGGCGAGGCTTTGGCAGGGGATAAGAAGACCGGATTTGACGAAAGCATCTGCATCAGGGTGGCTAATCAGGTGAAACAGCTGGTAGAGGAAGGCATCCAGGTCAGCGTAGTAATCGGCGGCGGGAACTTCTGGAGGGGAAGAACCAGCGAAACCATAGACAGAACCAAGGCAGACCAGATCGGTATGCTGGCGACAGTTATGAACTGTATCTATGTATCGGAGATTTTCCGGTATGTGGGAATACTTACTCAGGTCTATACACCATTTACATGCGGCAGTATGACGGAGCTTTTTTCAAAGGACCGTGTCATCCAATGCATGGAGCAGGGCGGCGTGGCTTTCCTGGCAGGAGGAACGGGTCATCCCTATTTCTCCACGGACACGGCTGCCGCACTTCGTGCCATCGAGCTGGAATGTGATATTATACTGTCTGCCCGGAATATTGATGCGGTGTATGACTGTGACCCGAAGCAGAATTCCGGCGCAAGACGTTTCGACGAGATATCCTTCCAGGAAGTACTTGACCGGAAGCTTGGCGTTATGGATCTGCCGGCGACGGCACTGTGCATCGAGAATAAGATGCCCATGTATCTGTTCGGCCTGGCAGAGGAGAACAGTATAGTGAAGGCTGCAAAAGGTTATTCCGACGGTACCAAACTGACAGTGTGACTGCAGGAGGATTACAACCGGATCATATTCTATCAAGGCTTGCAATGCAATAGAAAAGTTAAATTATATAATATGGAGGAATGAAAATGGATGCAAGATTGGAACAATTCAGTAATAAGATGGAGAAAACAATTGATACCTTAAGAGAAGACTATTCTACAATTCGTGCCGGAAGAGCCAATCCACATCTTTTAGATAAGCTCAGAGTGGATTATTACGGACAGCCTTCTTCCCTACAGTCCGTAGCCAACGTATCGATTCCGGAAGCCAGAGTAATCCAGATCCAGCCCTGGGAAAGCAAATTAATTAAGGAAATTGAGAAGGCTATCATTGCTTCTGATCTGGGGTTGACTCCCAGTAATGACGGTAAGACGATCCGTCTGGTATTCCCGGAGCTGACGGAAGAAAGAAGGAAAGAATTAGTCAAGGATGTTAAGAAAAAGGCGGAGAATGCAAAGGTTGCCATTCGCAACATCAGAAGGGATGCCAACGAGCATTTTAAGAAGCTGAATAAGGCGAGCGAGATTTCGGAGGATGAATTCAAGCATTTGGAGGATAATGTCCAGAAGCTGACAGACCGTTATGTGGCAGAGATCGATAAGGTTATGGAAGATAAGTCAAAAGAAATATTAACCGTTTAATGAAAGCAGAACCCAGGGGTGTATCAGAAGGTTATTCATAGTTTGCAGGGATCGTGAATTGAATATTCTTTTGGGACACCCCTCACCATTTCAAGGATGTGATAATGTCATGCAGGATACACTAAATATACCAAAGCATGTGGCTATAATATTAGACGGTAACGGCAGATGGGCGAAGAAAAAGAAGATGCCCCGCAATTACGGACATGCACAGGGAAGCAAGAATGTGGAGAAGATATGTGAGACGGCATATCATATGGGGATACAGTATCTTACGGTATATGCTTTTTCTACGGAGAATTGGAGACGTCCCAGAGAAGAAGTGGACGCACTGATGAAGCTGTTGAAGACCTATCTGGACACCAGTATTAAGACCAGTATGAAGAATAATATGTGCGTACGTGTCATTGGGGATATCTCCAGATTATCGGAGGATTTAAAGAAAAGCATCCGGGAGCTGGAAGAGGCTTCGAAGAATAACACCGGACTCAAATTCCAGGTAGCCATTAATTACGGCAGCCGGGATGAGATTCTTCGCGCAGCCAAAGCTTTGGCTGCTGATGTGAAAGAGAATAAGACATTAATTGATCAGATAGATGAGACATACCTTGAGAAATATCTGGATACCTACGGGATACCCGATCCGGACCTGCTGGTCCGGACCAGCGGAGAACAGCGATTATCCAATTTCTTATTATGGCAGCTGGCATATACGGAATTTTACTTTACTGACGTGTTATGGCCTGATTTTGATGAAAGGGAACTTAATAGAGCTGTTGAATATTACAGCAGCAGGACCAGGAAATTCGGAGGGATATCGTAATGTTTCGTACCAGATTAGTCAGTGGTATTATATTATTGGCGGTTACGATTGCGGTGGTAATGTCGGGCGGCAATCTTTTGTTTGCGGTTTTACTTGCAATATCGATAATCGGTATGGCGGAGCTGTACCGGATGGTAAAGGTGCATAAGTCCTTTGCCGGTATATTGGGATATATTTCCGGTATTATTTACTTTGGATTACTGTATTTTAATCTGGAGGAATACCGGATGATGCTGTTTATTTTCTTTCTGATGCTGCTTATGATCGTTTATGTATTCAGCTTTCCCAAGTACTCCACGGAGCAGATCGCAGTATCCTTTCTGGGGCTGTTCTATGTCTGTATTATGCTGTCCTATATCTATCGGGTGCGCATGCTGGAGGATGGGGCTTTAATCGTGTGGCTGATCTTTATCGGCGCCTGGGGATCGGATACCTGTGCCTACAGTGTGGGCATGCTGATCGGCAGGCATAAGATCGCTCCCAAATTAAGCCCGAAGAAGTCCCTGGAGGGCTGTATCGGCGGTGTGGTGGGAGCGGCTCTGCTGGGAATGCTGTATTCGGTCATTATCAGAAGCCAGCTGGTAGGCACCTGGAATTCCCTGGTTGTCTTTGCCGTAATCGGAGCGGCCTCCAGTGTGATTGCGCAGGTCGGTGATATGGCGGCTTCTGCAATTAAGAGAAACTATGATATTAAGGATTACGGCACTTTAATACCGGGTCATGGGGGGATTTTGGACCGTTTTGACAGTATTATCTTCACCGCGCCGATTGTGTATTATCTGACAGTGCTCTTTATATAATTTTTATATAATTTTTATATAATTTGAGAGATTTTATTAAGACTGTATTATGTGAACGGTATATTGGAGGACGGGCATGAAGCTGATATCGGTACTGGGGTCTACGGGCTCCATCGGAACGCAGACTCTGGATATTGTCAGGAAGAATAAGGATTTAATAAAGGTTACGGCACTGGCTGCCGGCGGCAATATTACACTTTTAGAGGAACAGATCCGTGAATTCTCACCGAAGCTTGTCTGTGTCTATGACGAGGAGAAAGCAAAGGCTCTTCGCGAAGGTGTGAAGGATCTGCCGGTAACGGTGACTGCCGGAATGGAAGGGCTGATTGCGTGTGCAACGGAAGCCGGCTGTGATACCGTTGTGACCGCTATTGTCGGAATGATTGGTATTTTACCGACCATTGAGGCAATCAAGGCCGGTAAGAATATTGCCCTGGCCAACAAGGAGACACTGGTAACTGCAGGGCATATCATTATGCCTTTGATAAAAGAAAAAAAAGTTGTGCTTCTCCCGGTGGACAGTGAACATTCCGCTATATTTCAAGCTCTTCATGGAGAAGATAAGAAGCAGGTGTATAAAATACTGCTGACAGCCTCCGGCGGACCATTTCGCGGCAGGAAGCTGCGGGAGCTGGCGGATAAGTCACCGAAGGATGCACTTAAGCATCCAAACTGGGCCATGGGACAGAAGATCACTATTGATTCCGCTACCATGGTAAATAAAGGACTTGAGGTAATGGAGGCGGCCTGGTTATTCGATGTAAGTCTGGAGCAGATACAGGTGGTGGTCCATCCCCAGAGTATTATCCATTCCATGGTGGAATATGCGGACGGCAGTATACTTGCACAGCTGGGCGTGCCGGATATGAGACTTCCCATCCAATATGCCCTGTTCTATCCGGACAGGCTGTTCCTGCAGCAGGGAGAACGGGTGGATTTTATTAAGCTGAAGCAGCTTACTTTCGAAGAACCGGATATGGATACCTTCTATGGACTGAAGCTTGCCTTTGAAGCGGGACGTAGCGGAGGAAGCATGCCAACCGTATACAATGCCGCCAATGAATGGGCCGTAGCCGCATTTTTAAGAGAAGAGATTGAATTCCTGGCAATACCTCACCTGATCAGGGAAGCCATGGACCGGCACAAATTGATTGCAAATCCTTCCTTGAATGAAATTCTGAATACGGAACAATGGACATATGATTTTGTAAAGGGCTATATAAAATCCGGACAGATCAGGTTATACTAAGGTACATCCGCTCATGTTAAGTGTGACAATAAATGTATGCTTGACTAAGCGGGGGATTTACCGGCTTGCGTCATGAAGTCCGGATAACCGGAAAGGATATTATTATATGAATATAATCGTAGCATTACTGATATTAGGCATCATCGTTACAATCCATGAGTTGGGGCATTTTCTGCTGGCGAAGAAGAACGGGATTACTGTCGTGGAGTTCTCCGTGGGTATGGGGCCGAGAATTGCAAGCTTTGTACGCAACGGCACAAGATACTCCCTGAAAGCCGTGCCCTTCGGCGGCTCCTGTATGATGCTGGGAGAGGATGAGAAGATAGAGGATGAGGGGGCTTTCGGCAAGAAGGGAGTATGGGCAAGGTTTTCCGTACTTTTTGCCGGTGCTTTCTTTAACTTTATCTTTGCTTTCCTTCTGGCGCTTCTCTACCTGGGCAATATAGGTGTTGATAAGCCTTATGTTCATTATGAAGATCCGGTGGTCTCATCGGCTGCCGGTTTATTGGAGGGGGACCAGATTACAAAGATTAACGGTTCACCGATCCATTTTGCCAGGGACATCTTTTATTATTTTTATTTTAATCCCCTCAGTGAAAAACCTGTTACGGTTGACTATATAAGGGACGGGAAAGCGGCAACGGTTACCTTGATACCCGAGGTACTGGAGCGGTACCTGATGGGCTGTGATTACACCAGAACAGAGGATGGGCAGGCCGCGCTGACTACGGTCATGGAGAATTATCCCCTGGCCCAGGCCGGTCTGGCTGTCGGTGACATCATCATTAATTTTAACGGTGTTGAAATTAATACGGGTAAGGAGCTGGAGCGGTATATCGCTGAGAATCCCCTGACCGATAAAGAGGTCACTCTTACGTATGTGAAAGAGAATAATCCCTCTGCACCGATTACGGTCAGTGTTATTCCGAAATACTCAAAAAGCTATTATATGGACTGGGGTTACAGGGTTCAGCCGGAGAAGGTATCTGCGCTGCAGGTAATCAAATACAGCTTCCATGAGCTGAGGCTGAATATCGTTAACACCCTGAAAAGTGTGCTGTACCTGGTTACAGGAAAGCTTAGTGTGACGGAAATCGCCGGACCGGTCGGTATAGTGAATGCGGTAGGTACGGTGATAGAACAGACGGTGACCTTCCGGGATAAATTCTTCAATCTGGTATCCTTCACCCTTTTGATCAGTGCCAACTTAGGCGTCATGAACCTGCTCCCCCTTCCGGCATTGGACGGCGGCAGACTGGTATTCCTGCTGATTGAAGGAATCTTTCGTAAGCCGGTACCAAAGGAGAAGGAAGCCTTTGTTCATATGGTGGGTATGGTGCTGCTGATGGTACTCATGGTATTTGTACTATTCAATGATATACGCAATATATTCAGCTGAGACAGAATATCCTTGTTGTCGGATTTGGACGGAATTGACCATGCCCAGCCGCCGGCCGGTGTAATGGTGCCGGTACCGTCACCATGCTGGGTGGGCACTTGATGTGACAAAGATATTGATTATACACAACTGAGGGAGGCATGATATCCGGTCTGGTAAAGCCCGTTATCAGGTCTCTTTCAGATAGGAAGCAGGCTTCATGTCCACGGTATAATATCGATCGATATTATACCGGCGCCGAGCAAAGCGAGTACGCATCATGGCAGGTTGTGCCAATACCATATGAGCTTGCGATTATGGTATAACGAAGAGCAGTGAGTATGATCAAGCTTGTTTGAATCATGCGATCGGAGCAACAATATCATGAATACGCTTTATATTCATGATACAATGAAACCGGAGGAATTAAAAGCTTGCTTATGAATTCCGATTGGAGCAATAAGATCATGGATATGTCTTATAATCATGATATAATGAAACCAGAGGCATCATAAGCTTGCTTATAAATTCCGATTGGAGCAATAAGATCATGAATGCGTCTTTTATTCATGATATGACGGATCATAGGGAATTTTGAAGAAAAGAAATCATTGTAAATATAACGTGTCTAACATTTATAAGATGAGAATATCATCCGGGGAAGCACTTAGATATGATGGTGAACAGGAAAGGCATGATATGATGTATCGCGAGAATACGAAGGAAATAAGGATCGGGAACAGGGTGATCGGCGGCG
>JAFADH010000278.1 GCA_023424995.1 Bacillota bacterium
GGACCGGTCCCCAGTATGGTATAGTCATTCCGGCATTCTATGACCAGCTCATTTTCTTCTTCCAGGTAATCCGTAATATCAAATTCAAAGGGTGCAAAAAAGCCCTCGTGTCCGCCCACATAATTTCCGTTTACATAGACAAACGCTTTGTAATCCACACACTGAAAATGCAGGATTACCCGTTCTTTATGATTAACAGGGCTATCCGGACGAAATCTGCATTTATAATAGCCCCTCCATTTTCCTTCTTCATCCACCGGACCTCTGTAATCAGGAATAACGACCTTCTCCCAGGAGGCTTCCTTCCTGTCCCTGTCCGTGAATCTTTCCCCTTCCTCCAGATAGCGGAACAAAAATTCCTTCAGATAGCTTATCCTCTTCAAGCTCTTCTCTTCTGCCAGGTAATTCTGCATATACGGCTCATAGGCGGCCCTCAGCTTCTGCAGATCCCTTTTAAACTGCTTTACCCTCTCCTCATAAGGGATATCTTCCCGCAACAGGATATCCCTTCCTTGCACCTCTGTCTTTTCAAAATATATGTCAGGCAGCTTTCCGGGTTCTATCTCCCTGTCCGTGCTTGCTATGGGGTGCTTTGTTATGGCTATTTCACGAAATAAATCATGTCCCATGTTTAATGTTACCTCCATTCCTGCGCAGGGTTCTGCGCATCCAAATTCGTGCCGGGAAACACAGACGCAAATTTGAGGTTGAAAGCGGATTTCTTTCAACCTTCCAGGCATGCTGCCGCAAGGCGGCATCTCAAATTACAGATGAAGCCGGTTTTCTTCACACTTATGAACATAATGCCGCTTTATGAAAGGAAGTGGGAACACGTTATATGCTCCCACTTACAATTTCATCATATACCGGTCAATTATTTCGCTGCCGCCGCCTTATACTCAGCCTGGATCGCCTTGTATTCCGCAGAATTTACGATTCTGTCAACCAGTTCATTCCATTCTTTCTCACCGACCTCACCCATTACAAACAGAGTGGCCGTTGAGTTAACATCGCTTGTCAAAGTACTCCAGGTGTTGTTATAGGTTTCGGAAATGAGATTGGTATTCTTATGGGACAGATCATTGGATGCAAGATACTCCGCATATATGTTCTTAAGCTCGCCTGCCCATGCTATGGCTTCGGCGGAAGCGCTCCTTGCACCGGATCTCATAAACTTATCCGTTACCTGATCGGCATCGGTCTTTAGGAAGATCTGGTTCCATGCACCTACATAGCCTTCCGTTCTCTTCTTGCCCATCTCTTCATCAGAGGTATCCACGGTTCCGTCCTCCAGCAGCTTGTAGTGGACGCCTTCCACACCGTTGGACAGGAGCATGTTGTATCCGGGGACCGCTTCCTCGGTACCGTTGAATACTTCCATTATCTTTAATATCTTCTCTTCGGAGCATTTGCTGCTGATAGCGATAGCCGCATCGACATCATAGGCATTCGCTGAAATCACGATGGACTTGGGCCCCTGTACCGGCGCCAGATTCCATGCCTCATAGGTATCCGGCGTGCCTTTGTCGAATATCTTGTTTGTTACAAGGTCCGCTGACTGGTTCCAGTTGTACCAGGCATTCAGGTAAGCAACCGATCTGCCCGCCTTGAACTTGGAGGTATCCGCATTGCCCAGGGCGAATTCCGGATCCAGAACACCTGCGGAATACAGGTCCTTCATCCACTTTAGGAAATCAAGATAACCGTCTGCGAACTGCATATAAGTGAACTCACCGGCGGCATTGATACCCCAGTCCATCTGGCCGGTAAATGCTACCGCAAATGCCTTCACACGGTCCTGCATGAAATCTTCGCCGAAGAAGTCAAGCGCATATATCTTCTGGCCTTCTCCCGCCGTTGCCGCATTGGATAAATCGATCAGCCAGGTCTTCAGCTCTTCCATGGTCGCAGGCTCCTGCTCAAAGCCGTATTTCTTCGCAAGGTCCTTACGGTAGTTTACACCGGACTGCTGGGCGATCTCCGCTTTTGATCTGGGGAGGATATAGATCCCTCCGTTGTATGTGGACTGCTCCCACATCTTGCTTTCCCAGTTCTTCATGACAGCATTGGTTTCCGCAACGCCCTGGCCGTTATTAAACAGGTAGGATGTCATGTCCACGAACTGGCCGGCGTCAATGGCCTGTGCAAAGATAGGATAATAATAGCTGGAATCCATCTTGTAGATCTGGGTCACATCCGGCTGGCTGCCTGATGCGATCAGCACATTGGCCTTCTGGTGATAGTCCTGGTAATTCACCCATTCAATATCCAGATTTACATCAAACAAATTTTCCCAATAAACCTCCATATCACTGTTGGAGACAGGTCCATAACCCCAGTCAACACCAAGCACGCTGATGGTCAGCCGCTCGGAAGGCCCGGAGGGCGTATCCGTTGCCGATGCAGAAGCCGTAGGCGTCGGAGTATCTGTTCCTTCCTGCTTGGGGCTGCAGGCTGCGAACGAAGCTGTTACTATTGCAAGTAACATAATCATTGCTACTGATTTTTTTGCCATTTTCACTTTTAAATTCCTCCTCTTAATATAATATTGAAATCTTAGCCCTTTACCGCACCGATCATGACACCCTTTTGGAAGTGTTTCTGCAAAAACGGATAGATGCAAAGTATCGGTAAGACAACAACCACTACTGCGGCCATACGCATAACCTCCTGGGGAACCGTATTGGCCAGTTCCAGCGACAGGTCCACCACGTCGGAGATCGTCGATGACAGAACGATCTTCTGCAGATAGATCTGCAGCGGGGCCTTTGACGTTGAAGTCAGATACATAACAGCACTGAAATATGTGTTCCAGAACGAAACCAGCGCAAACAGGGTGAAGGTCGCCAGCATGGCTCTTGACAGGGGCAGCACGATGATCCCAAAGATTCTTAAGGGTCCGCAGCCGTCGATCTTAGCGGCTTCTTCCAGCTCTTCCGGAATGCTTTGGA
>JAFADH010000320.1 GCA_023424995.1 Bacillota bacterium
AATGGGTTATACCTAAACAAATAAGCAGCGGTTTTTGATTATAAGTCAAAGCGGCTGCTTTTTTATAAAAAAGAAATATGGCAGAGGGCGTGATAGGTGAACTCTTTTTTTCGGCGACTTTGGGTATGAGGGTTGAGTTAACTAAAGCAAAGTTTTCAGGTTTATTAATATAACTTAAAGACTTTGCTTTTTAAATATCTTTAAAATATACCGTTGTAAGAAAATCTTAAGGATTTCGTAGGATGGAAATAATAATTCTCTCATTATTCTGTGGTTAAATAATAACATCACAAAACAAGGAGATGGATCAATGATATAAAAAAAGGAATTGTAAAGCAGGTAGACAGAAATAATATCGGATCTTTAACTCATCTGCATCTTGTCTGCATTTTGTTACTGTAATATTTGTAAAGCAAATAAAGAAACGAGGATTTACGTATGAACAAAAGAATTTATAATAGAGTAAGATTTTTGGGGTGTATTTTATTACTGATAATTATAATCTTAATATGGTATAAAATGAAATACTATAACAATGAACAAGTATATAATGAACAAGAATATAATGAGGATCTTGGTACGACAGATAAATTATATACAGTGGTGATTGATCCGGGGCATGGCGGAAAAGATGTGGGCGCAACAGGAGCAAGCGGTTTATATGAGAAGGACTTTACTCTGAGTTTGTCAAAGAAAGTAAAGGATATCTTGGAAAAAGAAGAAAAGATAGAAGTTTATATGACAAGGGAAGAGGATACTTTTATTTCAACGGTAGATAAGTATAGACCGAAATTTGCAAATGAATTAGATGCAGATTTGTTTATCTCGATCCATGGAAATACATATAAAGATCCAAATGTATCCGGTACAGAAGCATATTATTATCATGAGAAGTTTAAGTCCTTTGCAGAAACCGTATATAATAATGTGGTTAGTTCGACAGGTTTTAACGATCGGGGGATTAAGAACAAAGACCTGTTTGTGGTGAGATATACAGACATGCCGTCCGTTTTGCTGGAGATCGGATATCTGACAAATCCTCAGGAAGAACAGCTGATGTTTAATGATGAATTTCAATCTTCCGTTGCAGAAGCTATAGCTGATGGAGTGAAAGAATATTTAGAAATTGAGTGATACAAGTAAAATAGCTTAATTCGCTTAAAAACTTCTTTTGTTTTTTCATATACAACAGCTGAAAGGGAGATTTAAGAATTAAAACCAAATTCAGAGAGACTGACTTGAACAAAGCACGTTTTGAGAATGAAATTGATATCTTATCTGAGGATACCCCGTTACAGAGAGAAAACTGCATGATATGACTATTTGATTAGATGGTTTATATGATATAATGGTAGAGCTGGAAGAAAAAACGGAAGATGCAAAGCTAAGGTGACGTTCTGTGGAAATGAACGTTATCACATTATACTGTCAGGGAAAGAGAGGAAGACTATGAAGAAGTTATTCAAGCCGCATAAACTGATGAAAGGCGATACGGTTGCAACCGTTAGCTTATCCTGGGGAGGCGCCGGAGATAAGGATTTATTATGGCGGTATCGTGTGGGGAAGCAGCGGCTTGAGCAGCAATTCGGGCTTAAGGTAATAGAAATGGAACATACCTTGAAAGGCTCTGATTATCTTTACAATCATCCGGAAAAACGCGCGCAGGATTTTATGAACGCTTTTTCTGACCCATTTAGAGTCAGGAGTTATTTAAACAATAATGCATCAAAATCAGCTGCTTGATGAGGCGGGATAGGATTAAGAGAGATAATGTATTTTACTTGCTTAATATTATAATAAAAAAGGAAGGAATAATATGCTTAGAAGTCAAAAAATGCGTAATATAGCAGCTGAGATGGACTCGTTAAAGATAGGTGCCGGCTGGAAGATAGAGGATTTAGCCAAACCGCAGATCATGGTACAAAGCTCGTGGGGTGACAGTCACCCGGGAAGTGTCCACCTTGGGAAACTTGTTGAAAAAGTAAAGACCGGAGTTGCAGAAAAAGGTGGAAAGCCGGCTCAATATACAGTAACTGATATTTGTGACGGAATCGCACAAGGTCATAATGGTATGAACTATTCACTTGTCTCAAGAGAAATGATAGCTAATACAATTGAAATCCAGATAAATGCCACTCCTTTCGACGGTGCAGTGTTTTCGGCTTCATGCGATAAAGCGGTTCCGGCACATCTTATGGCAATTGCAAGAAATAACATACCTTCAATATTTGTACCCGGAGGCGTTATGACCGCGGGACCGGATAACCTGACCCTGGAACAGATCGGCACTTATTATGCAAACTTTTTAAGAAATGAAATTAGTTTAGAGCAATATAACTATTACAAGGAAAATGCCTGTCCCGGCTGCGGTGCCTGCCAGTTTATGGGTACCGCATCAACAATGCAGATTATGGCGGAGGCTTTGGGCATAGCTCTTCCGGGATCGGCATTAATGCCTGCTGATAAGCATGATTTGTACGAGACGGCTGAAGATGCCGGAAATCAGATTTTAAAGCTCGTTGAGCTTGACCTTACCCCTGATAAGATAATGACACGGAAGGCTTTTGAAAATGCAATCATGGTACATGCGGCCATTGCCGGTTCTACAAATACATTACTGCATCTGCCTGCCATTGCGAATGAACTAGGTATATTAATCGATGCCGGTTTGTTTGATGAAATCCACAGGAGAATACCTTATATTGTAAATGTCCGTCCAAGCGGTAAATTCCCCGCAGAGTATTTCTGGTATGCCGGTGGGACTCCGGGTGTAATGGAGCAGATAAAAAAACATCTGCATCTGGACGTAATTACTGTTACCGGCAAAACCCTCGGTGATAATCTTGAGGAACTAAAAATAAATGGCTATTACGAAAAATGTAATGAGTATCTAAAGGATAAAGGTGTTACCAGAGATCAAGTGATTATGGATTTTGGCACTCCTCTTCAAAAACACGGAGCAGTAGCAGTTCTAAAGGGTAATCTTGCTCCGGAAGGTGCTGTTGTCAAACATTCTGCAGTATCAATGGAAATGCGTCAGGTCACATGTATAGCAAGGCCGTTTAACTGTGAAGAAGAAGCATATAAATCTGTAATTGAAAAAAGGATAAAACCCGGTGACGCTGTTTTTATAAGATATGAAGGACCCAAAGGTTCAGGCATGCCCGAGATGTTTTATACAACTGAAGCTATTGCTTCCGATCCTGAATTAGCAAGATCCGTAGCCCTTATAACGGATGGAAGATTTTCAGGTGCTTCAAGAGGGCCGGCTATCGGTCATGTATGTCCGGAAGCTGCTGAGGGAGGGCCGATTGCTTTAGTAGAAGAAGGTGATTTGATTAGAATTGATATTCCTAATCGTATCCTTGATATCATAGGCGTTAATGGCGAAAATAAAACACCTTACGAAATTGAACAAATTCTAAAGGAAAGAAGGAAACAACTAGTCATGCCGAAATTAAAGGAGAAGACAGGAGTTTTGAAAATGTACTCCAAGCTTGCAGTATCGGCTATGAAGGGCGCATATATGGATTGAATATAGTACTGGCTTTGGATAGCGCGAGTAAACAGTAAACCTTAATCCGGGCGTGAGAGTATTAACTTTCACGTCTTTTCTTATAGATAAATAATTAATTTCCGAACTTCTGTTTCCTTATTTAAATGGATTGGGATGAGATGCCAGATATGAGTCTTAAAGAAAAACTTCCTTTGCTACCGCATTTTTTCTTACCAGAAGCATATAAGGATCTGAAAGAAACTCCCATTCAATATAGGCATGATTTGTTAAGTACATCCAATAAAGTTATACCGGTAAGTAATTTTTTATAGATTTGACAGATGAAAATCTTCTTATAACTTCTTACATTTATTGGGATATAGTTATTTATGGTACACTAAGACGTTATCATTAACGGATCATACACTAACATTGGAAAGAACCAGAATTTGCTTGACAAAATTAAGCCTAAGAACGATAATAAAGAAAACATACATGCGTATGTATTCGGAGGTGAGTATATGCCGCGTCACGACCCGGACCAAAAAACGAAGCAGTATATATTGGAAACTGCTATGCGCCTTTTTTCGGAAAAGGGATTAGAGAATGTGAATGTTGAAGATGTTGTAAAGGAGGTTGGTGTAACCCGCGGGGCTTTCTACCATTATTTCAAATCCCGCGAAGAATTGATTTCCGGTGTTATGTATAAGTCTTTTAACGACAATAACCCGTTTACCCTCGCCCATAAGCAGGAAGGGCTTAATGCTCTTGAAAAACTTCGATTTGTGTTTAAACTTGATCTCCGTCCCCGTTTGGATATGAGTGATAGTTTGAGAACCGAAATGCTGAAATTAGCAGGTAATCCTGTTGTCTTTAAGAATGAAACGCTTTTCCAAGCAAATGTGGTAGCCCCTCATGTTGAAAGACTATTGCTTGAGGGAAATGAGGACGGCTCAATTTCTGTTAAATATCCAAAACAAGTATCACAAATTCTTTCCCTGCTGATTGCTTCGTGGTTAAGCTCTTTTTCATTTCAAGTGCCTTATAAAGAGTTTGCCGATAAAGTTTCATTCCTTGAACAGCTGGGGGAAGTGTTGGGCGTACCTTTTATGGATAAGGAAATGAAAGAGCTTCTTTTAGAAATAGGCAAACGTGAATTTGAATGAAAAAACTAAAGTCTTAGATTTACTGCCTTTAAGAGGCAGTAAAATTTAAGACCTATACATACATGCGTATGTATAGAAACGAAAGGGGAAGAAAATATGATTAAAAATTTCATTGAAGTTTCGGGGTTAAAAAAATCCTTCAAAACAAACCATGTTTTGAAAGATGTCAGCTTTACCATTCGCAAAGGCAGTATCTTCGCTCTGCTCGGCTCGAATGGTGCAGGAAAAACAACTGTTGTTAAAATTCTTTCCACTTTGACGAAGCCGGACGGCGGTAATGCTGCCATCAGCGGCTTTGATGTAGTACACCAGGGGGACTATGTACGTGGGTGTATTAGTTTAACGGGGCAGTTTGCGGCAGTAGATGAAGTTTTAACGGGCAGAGAAAACTTAAATCTTATGGGGCAGCTGAGGCGCCTGACAGATGTTAAAAGCAAGGTGGACGAGTGGCTATCCTTTTTCAATTTGGAGGATGCGGCTAACCGAAAAGTATCCACCTATTCCGGTGGTATGCGCCGCAGATTGGATATCGCCATGAGTCTTATGGGCAGCCCGCAAGTGCTTTTTCTCGACGAGCCCACCACAGGGCTTGATCCGCAAAGCCGTATCGCTATGTGGGATTTGGTAAAGGGCTTAGCAGCGGGAGGAACAACGGTGTTTCTCACTACGCAATATTTAGAAGAAGCAGAGTATCTTGCCGACAATATTGCCATTCTTCATGGCGGTAGGATACTCGCAGAAGGCACACCGCAATATCTCAAAGAGATAATGCCGCAGCGAGGCGCACAACTAAATTTCCAAAGTGAAAGAAAAGCCACAGAAGCTATGAAAATCTTAAATAATAATGGCATTGCCGTTGATCGCGTTGAGCAGAACCTGCCCTCTTTGGAAGATGTATTTCTAACGCTGATTGATGAAAAAAAGGAGGGCAGAAAACATGAGTAAGCCAAAGACAAGTATATTTTTCGATTCGTGGATAATGTTCAAGCGCTGTTTGCTTATTTCTATGCGTAATCCCGAAGCACTGTTAATGGCAACAATAACGCCATTCTTCTTAATGTTATTGTTTGGGACTGTATTTGGGAATATAGCAGATATAGGTGATTTTAACTACATTGATTTCATTGTACCGGGAATTATTATGCAAAGTATTGGTACAGCTTCTCAACATTCGGCAATGAATGTCGCAGCAGACATGGCAAAAGGTATAATTGACCGCTTTCGTTCCATGTCTATTTCAAAATCCGCCGTACTTATAGGTCATACCGGTGCCGGAGCGGTGAGAAATGTAATTTCAACCACTGTAATCATTGGTACCGCCTTTATTCTTGGGTTCAGACCGCAAGGCGGCTTTGTGGATTGGCTTATTGTTATGGGTCTCCTTATGCTGGTGAACATTGCAATTTCGTTGCTTGCCGTATTGTGCGGACTAATCTCAAAGACGGCAGAAGGCTCCAGCGGACTAATGTTTCCACTCTTTATTCTGCCTTTCATCAGTTCCGGCTTCGCCCCCATTGATACCATGTCCGGCGGCATTAGGTGGTTTGCGGAAATACAGCCCATGACACCGATTATTGACAGTATTCGGGCTTTGACGCTCAATTTACCTTTAGGCAGCAGCTTATGGATAGCTTTGGCCTGGTGTGTGGGTATAATCATTGTGGCTTTCGCTGCCTCTGTACAGGTTTATAAGCGCAAATTATCGTAGGAGTTTTACTTTTACGCTTTTCTATTTGAGCCGCTGAAAAGATTTGAATGTAAAAGGAGATCTGATTTAAACGATAGACATACCTGTGATGCAGAGAACCAAGGTGGTATCAGTCTTATTAAAGCTGACCTAAATAAATTATGGCAGATTGCCGAAAATATTATTATTAATATGCATTCTTAGAATAACTATAAATAACTACATAATAATAAAGCGCATTAAATATATTAAAGGAGTTAAAAGGAATCCATAAAAAAATCATATAAAAGACGGAGGAATAATTATGTCGGTGAAATCTAATGTTGTTGACTGGAATACAATCACAAGCTTTGTAACAGATACATTCATAGGGTATGGT
>JAFADH010000005.1 GCA_023424995.1 Bacillota bacterium
CGGCAGGGAGATGGAAGCCTTAATGGGCGCCGCCGCAAGATATCCCACCGCGAATATCCGGGCCTTTGATAACCTGCCGTGGCCAACCGAGGATTATGAAGCCCTTAAGAGCCAGTTTGAATGGATGCAGGGTGTTCCCCAGGTTCCCGGAGGCTATTATTCCTGGCGTAATGTGAACAATGCATTCTATAAGGTTGTGATTGCGGAAGACATGAATAAGATGCAGCCGAGGGAAGCCCTGACAGAGTTCGTAAGGTATATCAATGATGAGATCACCTTTAAGAGAATTGAATTCGGATTACCCACAGCCGGGAAAGTAACCTCCGGCACAGGCGCAGACTAGAAGAAAGGCGGGAGAAAAGATGCGGGATAATATGATCAAAAAGAATGAATCGTCCCCGGGCCGCAGGTCAGGGAAGCGCTATTCCCGGAAGAACAGCTATTCCTACATCATGCTGGCGCCATACTTTATCTTATTCTTTCTGTTTACCGTACTGCCGGTACTCACCTCCATCACACTGAGCTTTTCCAGCTTCAATGTACTGGAGCCGCCGAAGTTCATCGGCTGGGATAACTATGTAAGGCTGTTCCTGGATGACGACATCTTTAAGGTAGCTATTAAGAATACGTTAATATTTGCGGTGATCACAGGTCCGGCCAGCTATGTCATGTGTCTTCTGTTTGCCTGGATCATCAATGAGTTCAGAGGTAAGACAAGAGCATTCCTGACCCTGATTTTCTATGCACCCTCCATCTCCGGTAACGCATATGTGGTATGGAACCTGATATTACAGGGGGACCGGTACGGCTTCCTGAACGGCTTTCTGTTAAAGTGGAGCTTTCTGAATGATGCGATTATCTGGATGAGAACAGAAAAATATATTCTGCCGGCGCTGATCATTGTCCAGCTGTGGTTAAGCCTCGGCACCGGTTTCCTTACCTTTATCGCAGGTCTTCAAACCATTGACAAGACCTTGTATGAGGCCGGAGCTGTTGACGGAGTAAGGAACCGCTGGCAGGAATTATGGTATATTACCCTTCCTTCCATGAAGCCCCAGCTGATGTTCGGTGCGGTCATGCAGATCACCCAGGCCTTTGCCGTAGCGGATATCTCCATCAACCTGGCGGGAAATCCAAGCACGAATTATGCGGGAACTACTATTGTTACCCATCTTCTTGATTATGGCTCCATCCGGTATGAGATGGGGTATGCTTCCGCTATAGCGACCCTGTTATTCCTGTTGATGGTCGGCACCAACAAGCTGATCCAGAAGGTACTCAGAAAGGTGGGCAGCTGATATGGCAAGAGATTATATGAAGCCGAGAAGGCGCCTGCTGCGCAGAAGAGGGAAAGCATTGAACCGTTCTATGGCAGGAAATGCCACATTATTCGTATTCATGGCGGTCTGCGGCGTATTCATGGCATTGCCTTTGGTCATGATCCTGAACAATGCCTTTAAACCTTTGGATGAATTGTTCCGGTACCCGCCTTATATCTTTGTGCGCCATCCCAGTGCGGATAATTTTTATGACCTGTTTGTACTGATGTCCAATTCCTGGGTACCCTTTGCACGGTATATTTTTAATACGATCATCATTACCGGCGGAGGTACCGCCGGGCATGTATTCTTTGCTTCCCTGGCGGCTTATCCTCTGGCGAAACATGATTTTCCGGGCAAGAAGTTCCTGTTCAGTATCGTGGTATTGTCCCTGATGTTCTCCTGGCAGGTGACACAGATTCCCAACTATCTGATCATATCGGCATTGCATATTAATAATACCTATCTGGCGGTTATATTGCCGGCCTTTGCCTATGGCCTGGGCCTTTACCTGATGAAGCAGTTCATGGAGCAGATTCCGGACTCGCTGATCGAATCCGCAAGACTGGACGGAGCCAACGAGATCAAGGTATTCTTCACCATCATCATGCCCAATGTAAAGCCGGCATGGCTGACACTGGCAGTACTCCAATTCCAGAGCATGTGGGGAAATACGGGCAGCACCTTTCTTCGGGACGAAGAATTAAAGCCCCTGCAATATGCACTGCAGCAGATCGTGAACGGAGGAGCGGCAAGGCAGGGTGCGGCAGCGGTAGTTACCCTGCTGATCGCGGCAATCCCCATTACCTTCTTTATTATCTGCCAGAGCAGTATTATTGAGACCATGACCACATCCGGCATGAAGGAATAGATCACAATTCGCAAATCTGAATTCCGGCATATTGACATATTGATATTTGGATCAGCGATGCAAGCTGTCAGCCAGGATGTCAACGTATCAATATACCAGGACAGAACGGAGCATTAATATGAAGATAATCAAAAAATCATGGCTTATTCCCATAGTCCTCCTATCCTTACTGATAAACAGCCTCCAGGTGTCCGCCGGCTCCAATGTTCCGTACCAGGCCTATAATTATGATTACTGGGGTGATATTTATTATACACCTGCCGCATACATTCCCTTCGACAGCCTGTCCGGAACGGAGCTTGGAACGGATAACCTGTCAAATCCCCAGGATATATTTGTTGCGGAGGACGGCAGGGTATATATCGCCGATACGGGCAATAACCGCATTCTTGTATTAAACAGCCATATGGCACTGGAGAAGATCATCGATACCTTCGATAATGCAGGGTCTGCGGATACCTTTAAAACACCCTCGGGTATCTGTGTCACGGCAGGGAATGAACTGTATATCGCCGATACGGACAATTACAGGGTCGTAGCCCTGAGGGAAGACGGTTCTCTGCTGAAGATCGTCCAAAATCCCACCTCGGAGGTACTGGAGGACGGCTTTGTATTCGCACCCTTAAAGGTGGCGGTGGATTATGCGGACAGAGTCTATGTCATTGCCAAAAATATGTTCCAGGGCATTATGGCCTTCGATGAGCACGCTGATTTTACAGGCTTTTCCGGAACTATTAATGTTACGATCTCCACTTACCAGAAGATATGGAGAAGGCTGTCCACCAAAGCCCAGAGGGAAGGCCAGATCCAGTTCATTCCCACGGAATTCACCGGACTTGATATGGCGCCGGACGGCTTTGTATATGCTGCCAATGTGGATGCCAGGGGGCAGCAGTCCGTAAGAAGACTAAATCCCAAGGGCCAGGATGTTATCAAGAAGAAAAGGGACGCTACCTTAAGCGGTGATTTATATTCCGGCCTGGGCGGAGAATATGCCGGTGCTTCCAGAATTGTGGATGTGGTATACAGGGATAACGGCATCTATTCCGTGGTGGATTATACCAGGGGACGTATCTTTACATATAGCGATGAAGGCGACCTGCTCTATATCTTTGGCGGCAGGGGAAGCCAGGAAGGTACCTTCAAAAGCCCGGCGGCAATTGAGGTCAAGGATGACTGGATACTGGTACTGGACGCCCACCGGGGCGAGATCATGAGCTTTGGGGCGACACAGTACGGCAGGCTCATCGATGAGGCCGTAGCCTTACGCTATGACGGGGATGAAGCCTCTGCCGTAAGGGTGTGGGAAGAGGTTCTGAAGCTGGACTCCAATTTCGAGCTGGCTTATGTGGGCATCGGTAAATCCTATCTGGCGGCCGGTGAGAATAAAAAAGCCATGAAATATCTGCTGCTCGGCATGGACAGGGAATATTACTCCATCGCCTTTAAGCGTTACAGGGACGACATTTTGAAAGATAACCTGGGTTATGTTTTAACCGGCGGGGCGGCGCTTGTGATCTTCCTGGCGGTGCGCAGGTTTGTCAGGAAAAGAAGAGATGAGGGGGTTGCTGATAATGAGTAGAAAAGAAAAATTACTATATCCGTTTTATGTTATTTCCCACCCCTTCGATGGTTTTTATGAAGTACGGCACAGGAGCAGGGGAAGCATACCGGTGGCAGTATTATTAATCTTCCTGTACGGCCTGTCCTTTTCCCTGAACAGAAGGTATGCGGGCTTTGTGGTAAATCCCAACAATCCCCGCTATGTTAATACGGAGCTGGAGGTCATCGGAGTATTTCTGGCAGTGCTTTTGTTTGCAACCGCCAATTGGTCCGTCACCTGTCTGATGAACGGGGAGGGGAGATTCCGGGATATCTTTACCGTCACCGGCTATTCCATGCTGCCCATGGTTCTGACCTATATTCCGGCAACGCTTCTTTCCTGGTTCATTGCCGCTGATGAGGAAGGCATTTACTTCCTTATCACCAATATTTCAATCGTATATTTTGTATTACTGCTGCTGGTAGGTATCATGACCATCCATAACTTCAGCTTTGGCAAGACAATTGCCACCCTGGTACTGACCTTCCTGGCCCTGGTTATTATCATATTTATCATTTTGCTGATGATCTCCCTGATCAACCAGCTGTGGCTGTTCCTGGAAAGTGCTTATACGGAACTGATTTTACGGGCATAGGGGGGCAGGGATATGAAAAAGTCATTAAAAATAAAGCTTATATTAACAGCGGCAATCGCCCTCACGGCAGCAGGTTATGGGGCTTATATGGGTATCAATTATTTCTTCTATGATGAATATAAGCAGTATCTCACCGGCTATACCTATGAGGAGGGCAGGGAGTTCCAGGCAATGGAGGACAGCGGTCCGAAGATTGACGGAATGGTCCTGGCTGCCGAGAGCGGCATCTTAAAGCTGTATACCGATACGGCAACCACGGAAGTGGCCGTATACGATAAAAGATCCGGCGTGATTACCTACTCCAATCCCGTTGACAGAGATAATGACCCGGTTGCCTCTGGACGGAACAAGGATGACCTGAATTCCCAGTTCATGCTGACCTATTATGATACCAGCATGACACAGATCACTATGTACAATTATGATTACAGCGTCAGCCGGAACCAGTTTGCCATCGAGAGCATCGATAACGGAATCCGTTATACCTATCTGTGCGGCAACCTGGACAGTGCGACGGGTATCATTCCCGTCTATATTACGGAAGAACGCCTGCAGGAGAAGGTCCTTGCCAAATTATCGGAGAGGGATGCCAAAAGGGTACTGAATAATTATATGGAATCAGCTGCATTACCAGGCTTCCTGGAATTAACCTCAGGTATCCGGGCAAGCAGGGTCGCACTTGGTAAGATGGAAGTATTATTCCAGGAAGCCGGCTATACCCAGGAGGACTTTGATGCGGACGCAGCAGCCGCCGCAGGAGGAAAAACCGTGGAACGTACTACCTTCACCGTTCCGCTGGAATACAGGCTGAAGGATGACAAACTCATCGTATCGGTCCCTGCCGGGCAGATTATTGAGACGGGATCGGGAAGGCTTGCCGGCATTGATCTTTTATCCTATTTCGGTGCTGCCGGAACGGAGGAGGAGGGGTATCTGCTGGTCCCCAACGGCTCCGGCTCCCTGATCTATTTTAACAACGGCAAGAAGACGGAGCGCTATAACCAATATATCTATGGTATGGATGAACCGGCACAGTCCTATACGGTTGTGGAGGACACGGAGAAGGCAAGGCTGCCGGTATTCGGGATCAAGCATGAGGGCAGCGCCGTGTTCGCGGAGATAACCGGCGGGGATACTCTGGCGAATATTATCGCCCAGGTCCCCACGGAGATCAACAGCTATAATTATGTATATCCCTCCTTTGTACTCAGGGGCTCGGAAAAGGTGTCCATGTTCGGTGTGGAAGGCGTATCGGCGGATCTGCCCACTCTGGAGAAAAACATATATGATCTGGATATTACCGTTGCTTATTCCTTCCTGGAGCAGGAAGCCGCAAACTACTCCGGGATGGCGGATTATTACCGGAATGAGCTGCTGCAGCGGGGAGCGCTGACCCGGAAGGAAGAAGAGACGGATATCCCCTTCTACCTGGATATTGTCGGCGGCGTGAAGCTGCAGCAGAGCTTTCTCGGGGTGCCTTATCTGAGCGTATACCCCATGACTTCCTTTGATGAAGCCGGTACTGTCATCGACGGATTTTTAGACAACGGTATCTCCAATCTCAGGGTGAATTATCTGGGATGGTTTAACGGCGGCTATTACCATGATGCGCCGAAGAGGGTTAAGGTGGAGCGTAAGCTGGGAGGAAGGAGCGGCCTGGAAGCCCTGAACGAAAAGCTCAGCGCCGCAGGCGGAACGCTTTATGGTGAAACAGCCTTCCAGAAGGTCAGCTTTGAAGCGGATAATTTTAATTATAAAATGGAAAGCTCCATGTATTATTCCGGATATCCCGTATTCTACGGCAGGGTCAATCCGGCTACCCTGCGACAGACCAGCAGCCTCGGTTATCCCGAAAGCAGGTACAGCATACTGTCACCGAAGTTCCTGGTAAGGCATGTGGATAAGTTTATCGATGCCGTGAGCCGTGTGGATATCTCAGGCATTGCCTTAAGGGATCTGGGGGATACCCTTTCCTCGGATAAAAAGCGGACCAATATCATTAACCGCCAGCAGGCGAAGCAGGTCGTGGACGGTCAGCTGGCAAGGCTTAAGGAGGCTGCCGGCAGCCTGATGGTAAGCGGAGGGAATGCTTACAGCTGGGCATACGCATCGGAGCTTACGAATATTCCGGTCAGCCATAATCCCTTTTATATCGTGGATGAAGAGGTGCCCTTTTATCAGATGGTGATCCATGGATGCATCAATTATACCTCCGGGCCGGTCAACCTAAGCGACAGCTACGACAAACAGGAAATCCTGCTCCGCATGCTTGAGTTCGGAACGGCTCCGCATTTTACCCTTTCCTATGAAGAGTCCAGTAAAATCAAGTATTCTGCCCTGAATATATTTTACTCCACCTATTACGGGACCTGGATGGAGGATGCCGTCTGGATCTACCGGCAGTCCAATGAAGTCCTGGGCCGTGTGGTGAACAGCACCGTGAAGGAGCATGCGGTTCTGGCGGATGGAGTGAAGAGGATAGGCTATGATAACGGTGTCGTTATTTATATCAATTATAACGGCAGCGACGTTACTGCGGACAGCATAAGCATACCTGCCAAAGGCTATGCGGTAAAGGAGGTCCGGTAAATGAAGAAGAAACGAATGACACTCAGACAAAAAAGGGCGGTCGTCGGCCTCCTCTTTATCCTTCCCTGGCTGATCGGCTTCCTTACCTATTATCTGCGCAGCCTGATCCTGACGGCGCAATTTTCGCTAAGCACCATCACCATTGCGGAGACCGGAGGCTATACGGCAGCCTTTGCCGGGCTTAAGAATTATATCAATGCTTTGTTTGTGCATGCAAGCTTTAACCGGATATTGATCGATTCCGTTGTCAATATCCTCATCGATGTTCCCTTTATTACCTTTTTCAGCTTATTTATCGCCATGCTGCTGAATACCAGGTTCAAAGGGAGAACCGCAGTCCGTGCCATCTTCTTCCTGCCCATCCTGCTGAATTCCGGTGCTGTGCTGGAGGCTTTGAATCTGGCGACACGGAACATCCAGGGCGGTGCCGCCTCCACCATAGCAGAGATGTCCTCCTCCTCCGGAGTGAATGTGGATTACTTCCTGTCCATCTTCCTGGAGCTTGGATTGCCGGACGCTATGATGGACTACATCATCGGGCTGATCGGAAGGATCTATGATATTGTACGCGCCTCCAGTGTTCAGATCATCATCTTCATTGCGGCGCTGCAATCCGTATCCCCCTCCCTGTATGAGGTATCGAAGATCGAAGGCGCGACCTCTTATGAGACCTTCTGGAAGGTGACCTTCCCCATGGTATCTCCGCTGATCCTGACCAATGTTGTCTATACCATCATCGATAAGTTTGTGAACAGTGAGGTTGTGGATATCGCCTATACCACGGCATTTACCGTATATGACTACGGACTCAGCGCCGCCATGAGCATGCTGAGCACCCTGATCGTATGTGTTATCCTTCTGATCGTCGGCATAGTGATAACAAAGTTTACATTCTATTATAACTAGGAGGGAGGAAGCATATTGAAAACGAATGATCTTGTTATCCGGATAAAAAAGATCAACGAGGATACGGTATTACGCAACAAAAGAGCCAGGTATGTCCACAATTTCAAAGGGCTCCTCTTATCCGCCGCTAAATTTATCATTTTGCTTGGCATATCCTATATCATCTTAGGACCGGTTATTAATATCATCAGCAATTCGTTCTACTCACCGACGGATGTGTATAACCCTTCCGTATTCCTGTTTCCTTTGAAGCCGACTCTGGGTAATTACCGGTTATCCTTTATGAGATTGGATTATTTTAATACCCTTGGCCACACGATGCTTTATATTGCGGGAATAACCGCGATCCAGGCAGTCATCGCATCCATGGCGGGCTATGGTTTTGCACGGTTTGATTTCCCGTTTAAGAAGGTACTGTTCGGTTGTGTCATTATTACCATTGTAATACCGGCACATACCATCATGCTTCCTTTATACCAGCATTTCAGGAACTGGGATATCCTTGGGATATTCAACGCAGTTCTGGGACATAAGATGAATCTGCTTTCCACCGAATTGCCCATGGTGCTGATGACACTGCTCGGCAGCGGGCTCCGTTCGGGTTTATTCATCTATATCTTCCGGCAGTTCTTCCGGGGACTTCCAAAGGAGATCGAAGAAGCAGCCTTCATCGACGGGGCGGGCATGTGGTATACCTATTTCAGAATCATGCTGGTGAATGCGATCCCGTCGGTTATAACGGTTATGGTGTTCTCCATGGTATGGCAGTACAATGACATGTTCTATTCCAGCCTGTTCTCCATGCCGGTAAGCCGCAATATTACTTTCCGCCTGTCCACCATACAGGCGACCATTTCCTTTGTGGACCAGGTGAAGGACCCCATGGTATCACAGCTGTATGTATATGCGGGAGTCATACTGGTGTTACTGCCGATCCTGGCAGTATATCTGATCCTTCAAAAGTATTTTATGGAGGGTGTTGAGCGGAGCGGTATCGTAGGATGACCGCCAGACATAACACCGGCCTGAAATAAAGAATATTTTAATAAAAATAGGAGGAGTTCAAAATGAAACGAGCAAGAAAATTATTTGCAGTTTTACTGGTGCTTTCCATGATACTGTCCCTGGCCGCATGCAGTCAGGATGGCACATCAGATTCCGGCAGCCAGTCCGGTACGGAGAACCAGCCTACAAAAGGCACAGCGGAAGAGACGCCTACAGAAGCCGCCACAGCTACGCCGGTTCCGGATAAATATGAAGCCTTTGACTTCGGGGGAAGAACAATCAGGGTAGCGCTCTGGTGGGACTATTTCTATACCAGCGAGCACGATGATATCGGAGATGATCCGGGACTCAGCAATACGGAGACAGCCCAGCTGAAGCTTGATAATGTAAGAAGGATTGAAGAAAAATATAAATGCAGGATTGAGTTTGTCAACCTGGGATGGCAGGGCGTTATCGACAGTATCAATACCTCCATCGCAGCCGGCACGCCGGAATGCGACATCTATCTGACGGACCTCCAGTTCGGTATACCTGCCGTATTCAACGGCCTGGCACAGGAGCTGTCGGCGATTGCCCCGGAGAACAGCGATCTGTTCGGCGACCGGCAGGTGATACAGCCCATGACCATGGAAGGAATTGAGGGGACCTACCTTTTCAACGAACAGGGACTGCCTCAGACCGGTATATTCTTAGGATATAATGCGACCATGATTCAGGATCTGGGACTTGAGGACCCGCAGCAGCTATATAAGGACGGCAAGTGGACCTGGGAGAAATTTGCCGAGCTGTGCAAGGCAGGAACCAGGGATACCGACGGTGACAGCGTACCGGATATCTATGGCTACGGCGGTATCTTTACCGATCTGACCAACGGTCTGGTTATGAATAACGGCGGCTCTATCGCAGGAAGCAAGACAGAGGGCTTAAGCTCGGCACCGGTTGTGGAAGCCTTTGAATTTATCAACCGCCTCTATAATGTGGACCAGTCTGCAAGGCCCTGGAACGGCGCTGACTGGGACGATAACCTGCTGGCGTGGTCCGACGGCAAGGTTATGTTCTGGACGGCACAGGCATGGTCCCTAAAGCAGGAGATCGATGCTGCCATCGCAGAAGGTGCGGAGCTGCCCTTTGAGTTTCATGTGGTTCCCTATCCTCAGGGACCTAACGGGGACGGCACCAATTACAGCCCTTTTGCAGGCAACTGGTATATGATCCCGGTTGGCGTTCAGGAAGCCGGCAAAGTATTGCAGATATTTGAAGAATTCTTAAATTGGCACGAAGGAGACCCGGAGTACAGAGATGATCCCACCTGGTTCGAGAGCTGCTTCCTGACACAGGAGGATGTTGATATTGCATTAAACTGCGGCGAGCACCTGAAGTTTGATCCGTGGGGTTCCCTGTCTCCTTATTATGATTTCGGCGGTACTATCTGGTGGCCGATTGTAGTTAATAAGGATGCTACCGTAGCCCAGGCTGTGGAATCCGGAAAAGCCATGCTGCAGAATGCCCTGGATAATTTCATATATAAGAATATCCAATAATATATCGTACAAATAATATAATGCAGTGTCCGTCATCCCCGGGGAGAGCCTGCTCTCTCCGGGAGGAACCTGCGGGATTTGCTGAGTTTAAACTATCAGTAATTTTTATGAGACCAATCGGATATAAAGTACCGGAGCGGGAGAATATCAGAAGGTAAATAATGGATTATCAAGATAACTGCCCTTAAGTCGAAAATCAGGAAATTATCCTTTCTATAGACATATTTTACTTATAAAAAGCTGCCGCGGCATGCTGTATGGTATGAGCGTCACGCAGGCAGAGGAATGGAGGTTACCGCAGTGAGATACATAATACGGATGATATCCATATGGTTATTATCCATAACGATACTGGCCGGGTGCAATAACAGGACAGATATTACGGCAGATGATATGGCAAAGGCTACAATTGCGCCGGGAGCACAGGCTGCAGGGGAAAACGGCTCTGTCACGGAAGCCGGCGGCGAGATAAGCGATACGGATGCACAGGAGAATACGGATCCGGCCGGGACTGTAAATACGGCAGGCGGTGCGGATCCGGATTATGACCCTGAATTCACACAGGTATATGAAGCGGAAGAGGCAGCATTTACCGGGAATATGAAGGAGGAAAGCATAAAGCAGGGCTTTACCGGCACGGGATATCTGACAGGAATGCAGGAAGATGGCGACACGGTTACTTTTACCATAACTGTTCCCGGAGAAGGAGCCTATGATTTTAATTTCATCAGTGCGGGTAATACCGGTCATAAGGAAAATAATGTTCTTGTGGACGGTGCCAATGTGGGAATGGCCATTGTGGATAGCAATGATTTTACGGATTCCGTACTGAAAAGAGTATATCTGACCGCCGGGGAGCATCAGGTCATGATGACTAAGAGCTGGGGATGGATCTTCTTGGACTCGTTGGTTATTACGGCTTCCGAACCCGCAGACAGGACCATATATGAGGTAAGTGCCGGCCTGGTGGATCCGGACGCATCGGACAGGGCTAAGCGGCTTATGAAATATCTGACGGATGTGTACGGGGATTATATCATATCCGGACAGTATGGGGATATGGGGATCTTAGGCGCCGAGTTCAACCTCATTAAGGAGCAGACGGGAAAATATCCGGCCATGCTTGGCTTGGACTTTATTGAATATACGCCGTCGAGAGCGGCCAACGGTTCCAAAAGCTTCGATGTAGAATATGCGTTGAAATTCGACCAGGAGGGAGGAATCGTTACTTTCTGCTGGCATTGGAACGCACCGGAGAAATATCTGGTCAACAGCGGTGATAAGCCCTGGTGGAGAGGCTTCTATACCGACAGTACCACCATAAGTCTGAAGAAGATCATGGACGGTGAGGATACCGAGGGCTATGACCTGCTGATCCGGGATATGGATGCAATTGCAGAACAGTTGAAGATACTTCAGGCAGCAGACATTCCGATACTGTGGAGACCGCTGCATGAGGCCAGCGGAGGCTGGTTCTGGTGGGGAGCATCGGGCCCGGAGGCATATATCAGGCTGTACCGGCTGCTCTATGACCGGCTGGTGAATTACCACGGAATCCATAACCTGATCTGGGTATGGAACGGCCAGGCGAAGGACTGGTATCCCGGTGATGAATATGCGGATATCGTGGGCTTTGACAATTATCCCGGGGAGCGGGTCTATTCCGCCCAGGCAAACCGTTTTAACGATCTGATTGAGTGGCTGGGAGATACCAGAAAGCTGGTGGCCATGACGGAGAACGGTCCGTTATTTGACCCGGAGCCGGCATACAGGGATAATGCCATGTGGTCTTATTTCGGGACCTGGGAGCAGGAATTTGCCTTAACGGAGCAATATACGGAGTTTGATATGTTAAAGAAGGTATATAACAGCCATAAGGTGATTACCCTGGACGAACTGCCGGAGCTTAAGACCTATGGTGATTAGGCATGCCATACATTAAAATAAACCATAAATTTTACTATTAATTATAAGGCGAGGAGAGTAAATGATGAGTAAAGTAAAAATGTTGACCGGTAACTTACCGAACATACCCTGGCAGGAGAAGCCGGCAGACTGTGCGGGGCCCGTATGGAGATATACCGAGAATCCGATCATTGGCCGTAACCCCCTTCCCGGTGTTGCGCGTATTTTTAACAGTGCGGTAGTACCCTATAAGGGAGAATTCATCGGGGTATTCCGGGGAGAACAGACGGACGGTGTTCCTCACCTGTATCTGGGCTACAGCAGGGATGCAGTCCGCTGGACCTTTGAGAAGGAGAGGATCAGGCTGGTGAATGAAAAAGGGGAGCCCTATATGCCCCGCTACGCATATGATCCCCGTCTGATCCAGGTGGAGGATACCTATTACATTATCTGGTGCACTGATTTCTACGGTGCCGCGCTGGGTATTGCCAGGACAACGGATTTTAAGACCTTTGTAAGACTGGAGAATCCCTTCCTTCCCTTTACCAGGAATGGTGTCCTCTTCCCGAGAAAGATAAACGGCAGCTTCGTATTGCTCTCCCGGCCCAGCGACAGCGGACATACTCCCTTTGGAGATATCTTCTTAAGCGAAAGCCCGGACATGATACACTGGGGAAGACACAGGCATGTAATGTCCAGAGGCTATAACCAATGGTGGCAGTCCTTAAAGATCGGAGGAGGAGCCGCTCCCATAGAGACAAGCGAAGGCTGGCTGATGTTCTATCACGGGGTAAGCGGTACCTGCAACGGCTATGTATACAGCATGGGTGCCTGCATTCTGGATATTGATAATCCTGCTGTCGTTAAGTACAGAAGCAAAAGCTTTGTCCTGACTCCGGAGACCTGGTATGAGGAGAGAGGCTTTGTTCCGAATGTAGTGTTCCCCTGTGCTGCGCTGAGCGATGCGGAAACAGGAAGGATCGCGATCTATTATGGTGCGGCGGACAGCTATGTCAGCCTGGCATTTACAACCGCCGATGATATTATTGAGTATGTAAAGGTGAATGACAATGCTAATCTGGACGACATGAATGACGGGATCATGTGATAAGTAACAGGGGATGCACTTCGTGTGAATCCCCTGTCTGCAAAGCTCAATATTAGAATGAAGGACATGAGGAAAGGCAGGATAACGAGATGTGGATGAAGGGCTTTACCTATGGTTGGAGATGCAGGAGAGGGATGTACCGGACAGAGAAGGCGGTCAGATCCCGGGAGCTGTTATATGATCTGGGGATCAATTGGATGTGTCTGGCCTTTTCCGTGACGCAGAAGAGCTTTTCCTCCACCGAGATATTATTCGATTACCGGTATACGGTTACGGACAAGGACATTACCGCTGCCATCCGGCATGCACATGACAAAGGTGTAAAGGTATGCTTAAAGCCGGTGATCAACTGTGCCGACGGTATGTGGCGGGCTTTTATTGATTTTCCGGACAGTGACATGATGGGGAAGGACCGTTATTGGGACCAATGGTTTGAAAGCTATGAGGCTTTCCTGTGCCACTATGCCGAGCTGGCACAGGATACGGGCTGTGAGATGTTCTGCATCGGCTGTGAGATGAGCGGAACGGAGCGGAAAGAGGAGCATTGGCGCAGGCTGATCAAAAAGATAAGAACCATCTATTCCGGTCCCGTCGTATACAATACCAACCACGGCAGGGAGGATGAGGTCGGATGGTTCGATGCCGTGGATTATATCGGCATAAGTGCATATTTTAAGGTGGCAAAGGTTCCCGGCGATACCAGGGAGAATATGCTTGCGGCATGGAAGAAGGTCGGCGGGCATATGGAAGCGCTGAGTGAGAGATACGGGAAGCAGATCATCTTTGCGGAGATCGGCTGCAGAAGTGCCAGGGGCTGTGCCATGATGCCCTGGGATTTCACCCACGTGGAGTTTGAGAGAAGTGAAGAGGAGCAGGCGGACTTTTATGACTCCTGCCTGGAAGCCTTCCATCAGGAGCCCTGGTTTGCAGGAGCCTTCTGGTGGGACTGGAGCACGGAGGTCTATGATACGGCGGAGGAAGCAGGGAGGAATACGGGCTTTGATATCCATCGGAAGAAGGCGGAAGCTGTGATAAGGTACTGGTACAAAAAGGAATAATTGTTGAATTTAACTGGCATATTCTCTCAGCTTCATTGATATAAATTACTGTAAATGGACCGATGAGGCAGGTGTTGTCCGGTGGATGATTTTGAATTAAAAAGAACCATATATGACTATATCAAGGAGATATGCCATTATAGCCAGATGCAGGTATTTGCTACATCTTCCTACCAGAGAAATTATTTTCAACAGCAGATCGATGATACCATTAACGGCTTTATTCATTTTCTCCTGGAAAGGGACGAACTGGTGAAGCAGCAGCATCAGCTGGCCGGGCAGGTTGCTCTGCTGCAGCAGGAAGAACAAAGAGGCAGGAGCACGAAGCCGCCGGGAGATAATACGGAACAGCCGCCAGGCGGGCTTGTGAGGCAGCTGGCCGCAGACGCGAAATCCTCCGTAACCCTGACTTCAGGAACAGCTTGTCCCAGAAGGATCACACAGGACGAACTGGCATGGAATGACGGAAGCGACGGCAGGAATGCTTATATAGCTGTGAACGGAATGGTCTACGATGTAAGCGCGGTGCCCCAATGGAGCGGAGGAATGCATTATAACGGCCTGCGGGCAGGTCATGACCTGACGGATGAGTTTACCATGTGCCATAATGATGTGCCTGGTATTCTCGGCAGACTTCCGGTTGTCGGAGTACTTGAAGACAGATAAAGAGGGTGTTGTTAACACCCTCTTGCGTTATGGCAGAACGCTGCAATACTGTCAAGCGGTATATCACATATTGTACTGTTCGAACGGGAACACCCGTTATTACCGCCGTTATTGCCGCCGTTATTACCGCATCCTCCTCCGCCGAAGCTCATTCCCATGAGATTGCCTCTGAGGCCTCCGTCATCCAAATCACCGCAGACGCTTGTGGATAAGGGATTCGACGGAGCTGATCCCGTATCGGTTACCAGTCTGCAAAAACACGGACCCACACAGATTAAAATACCCGTGAAGCCGCAGCCGGAAGCTCCGCCGCTGGTAGTAAATATGGTCACGGTCTCCCCTATGAAATTACTCATCTGCCTTGCGAGTGTTCCCTGGCATGAGTTTGCGTTATTGTTAAAACCGCTGTTAAAATCATTACTGCCGCATCTTGACATATACTTTTCCTCCTTTACATTGTCTATATAGTTAACATATCGCATTACGGCAGAATGCCGCAATTTTATCGATTGGAATATCACATATTGAACCTACGGAATATATGGGTGGGTAATCCCTGTCTCTGCCACCTCTTTGATTACCACAGATTACTTCACTCAGTGGATTGCTTGGAGCGGTTCCAAGTCTGTTCACCAGAGTGATAAAGCACGGATTTACGCGTAATAATACTCCTGTAAACCCGCATCCGGAGGCACCGCCGCTGGTGGTGAATACGGTAACCGTCTGCCCGATGAATCGATTAAGTTCATCGATACACATGATATTTCCTCCTTTTCTGCCAGATTGCATCACCTGCTTAGGTGATAACCTACTATATCTTATGTATGATTTCTTATATTGCGACATGAAATCATAAAATTAATTAAAAATAATAAAAAGGCTGTCAATATATAGGGATCTCTGCATTTGCATGTAGAGATAACGGATATAGGCAGCCTTTTGATATTTGAATTAAAGATATATTACACGGGATCAATCCATAAACCGATAACCGACTCCGATCTCAGTGGTGATCAGGTGCGGATGGGAGGGGTCCTTCTCGATCTTACGCCTCAGACTGGTCATAAAGACACGGATGCTCTTGGCATCATCGTTTTCCCCATAACCCCATACCTCTTTGGATATCTGTCCATGAGTTACGACCTTGCCCCTGTTATTGATTAAGAGCAGTAATAATTTATATTCTATGGGCGTCAGATGGATCTCCGCCTCATCGATAAAGATTTTTCTTTTCTCCAGGTCCACAGTCAGATAATCAAAATGGAAGATATCTGTTACATGAGCGGTGGTTTCCTTCCCTATGAAGCGTTCCATGACCCGGATACGGGCAAGCAGCTCGCCCATGGCGAAAGGCTTGGTAACATAATCATTTGCTCCGGCATCCAGGGCGGTTATCTTATCTCTTTCCTGTTCTCTTGCGGATATGACCAGTATGGGTATCTGCGAAACCTTACGGACCTCCCTGATAATCTGGATCCCGTCCTTATCCGGAAGACCCAGGTCCAGCAGAATGATATCGGGATTATCCGTGCAGAAGATAAGGATTCCGCCGTTACCGGTAGATGCGGCCGTCAGCTTGTAGCCTTTGGCTTTTAATGCCATGGACATAAAATTGACGATCTTCCTGTCATCCTCAATTAATAAAATATGAATCTCAGTGCCCAACATATCCCTCCTCACATGGCAGCTCGATGCGGAAAATCGCTCCGCCGCCCTGCCTGTTATAAGCGCTTATCTTTCCGCCGTGGGCTTCCACAATCGCCTTGCAGATGGAGAGTCCTAGCCCCATGCCCCTGCCGCTGTCCGAAGTATTGCGGGGAAGTGTAACAAACTCGTCAAATAAGGTATCCATAATGGCTTTATCGATGCCCGGACCATTATCCGATACCTCTATTATAACCAGCTTCCGGTCCTTGAAGGCTTTCAGCTCTATGCTGCTGCCCGAATATTTATATGCGTTATCCAGCAGATTGACCAATACCTGTACCATCAGGCGGCCGTCTGTCTCAACCAGGAGAATCTCATCAGGAACCGATACCCTCAGACGCTTTGTATTACGAAACAGTGTGATCTGGCCGACAGCCTGGCTGATCAAGTCATCCACAGCTTCGAATTCCTTTTTTACATCCAGACGTCCTTCACTGATCCGGGTCATATCCAGAATATTCTGAACGGACCGGATCAATCTGGCAGCCTCTTCATTGATGTCGGAAGCAAGCCTCTTCAAGCTGGCATCATCGAGAGTCTCATAGCTGTCAAGTATCAGGCTGCTGGCGCCCATGATACCTGTCAGAGGAGTCCGTATATCATGGGAGATACTTCTCAGCAGCACGCTTTTGGAACGTTCGCTCTCCATGGCCATCATAATTCCCGCCCGCTCATTATATATGAATTCCCGGTCAAGAACAAGTGCCATCTGATAGACTACCGTCTTGATCAGGATATCATTTTCCCGGGACAGGGGCAGCCTGGCGTCTGCTATGGAGAAGCTCCCTATCTGATTCATATGATTCATGATAGGGAGAGTATAGATATCGGAACGGTTCTCGTAATACGAAGGAAAAGCGGAGGTAGTATATTTATTCTGCGCACAAGGTACCTTATCCCCGTTCAGGATAACGCTGCATTCATAACCCGTGTATTCCTTAATATAATTCATGCCGTTATTCACGATGGCAGCGATACCGCTCAGATTAAGGAAGCTTTTGGACACGTCATATAATAACCGCATGGACTGCTCGTTCTGCCTGGCCAGCTTCGTCTGATTCTGGAATTTAGAGGACAGGATTCCGGAGATCAGGGAAGTGATAAGATAAAAAGCAAGATAGGAGTAATCCCTGGAACTGCTTATGGCAAAGGAATGAAGAGGCTCGGTGAAGAAAAAATTAAAAATCAGCACACTGATTATGGAAGCGATAAACCCATACAGATATCCCCTGGTAAGGACTGTGATAAGAAGGACTCCGATCAGGAACAGCATCAGGGCATTTTCCTTACCGATGTCCGCCCTGCTCATGGCAAAGGAGGAGACAGTCATCAGGGCGGTGATGGATACCAGCCAGAGGATGTTGGCAAGATGTGTTGTTATATTAAATTTTTTCCGGTGAATATCCGGTTTTAAAACAGTCATAGGAACCTCCCGCAGTTATCCAGCCATCGCTGTCTATAGTATTTATAATAATTTTAGCTTTTATAAGAATAGGTGTCAATTATGATAATTCCGCACCTTTCCTCATATACTGTTGTGAATTATACTTATGCCCGGATCTGCAGGCTTTTATAAGTATGCGGGCAGCATATCAGGAGCATGACGCAGCATGATGGGAGGTGCATGTATGTTTATTCGGGATGCATTACGAACCTTAAGGTTTAAGCAGATTAAATGTGATCATAATCAATTGTATACGGTATGGGGAGAACAGCTGAACCCCGGACAGGTCCTGGCAGAATATCCCAGACCTCAGATGAAACGGGACAATTATACGATTTTGAACGGTTATTGGAATTATTGTATCTCCCCGGATACCATAATGCCGGAACATTATGACGGAAGGATTCTGGTGCCGTTCTCGCCGGAAAGTGTGTTATCCGGTGTGAACAGGGGGCTTAAGCCCGGTGAGTTTCTATGGTATGAGCGTATTCTTGCCGTTGACAGGAAGCCCATGGGCAGACGGTGCCTTCTCCACTTTGGAGCGGTGGACCAGAGCTGTGAGGTCTATGTGAATCATCAGAAGGCGGGGGAACATGTGGGAGGGTATCTTCCGTTTACCATCGATATTACCGCCAGGCTGGACGAAGGTACGAACCTGCTGTCCCTGAAGGTGTGGGATGATACTGAGACCTCTTACCACAGCAGGGGGAAGCAGAAGCTGAAACGGGGAGGATTGTTCTATACGGCACAGAGCGGTATCTGGCAGACCGTCTGGCTGGAATGGGTCCCGGAATTATATATCAAGTACATACGGATCACCCCTCAGGTAGATGCCGGTTCGGTGCGGCTTGAAATAAAAATAAATGATGATTTTAAAAGGGAGGGGGCACTGAATACCGTATTCCGGGTAATGGTCTATGACAGGAATAAGCTGCTTCAGACCGTAAACAGCCGTGTGCCGGTCATAACCATACCGATGCCGAAAGCCGTCCTCTGGAGTCCGGAAAATCCGTATCTTTATTCCATGGCTATTACTGCGGGCAGTGACCTGGTAGAAAGCTACTTCGCCATGCGAAAGATTGAGATTAAGACGGATGAGAAGCAGATATCCAGGATATATCTGAATAATAAACCGTATTTCCAGGCAGGGCTCCTGGACCAGGGCTATTGGCCGGACGGCTTATATACCGCTCCCAGTGATGAAGCGATGATCTATGATATTATGAAGGCCAAGGAGCTGGGTTATAATATGCTGCGCAAGCACATCAAGATCGAACCTCTGAGATGGTATTACCATTGTGACCGGCTCGGCATGCTGGTCTGGCAGGATATGGTGAACGGCGGCGGTGAATACAACCTGTTCCTGGTGGGTAAGCTTCCGACCCTTTTCCCATGCTTTGCAAATAAGGTAAAGGATAATCATTACGGGCTGCTTGCCAGAAAAGATGCAAAAGGCAGGGAGGAATGGACCAGGGAGTGTGAGGCCACGGTGCATCATCTCTATAATAGCCCGTCCATCGTTACCTGGGTGCCTTTCAATGAGGCCTGGGGCCAGTTTGATGCAAGGAAGGCCTATGAGAGGATCCGGGAATTGGATGCCACAAGACTGGTGGATCACGCCAGCGGCTGGTTTGATCAGGGCTGCGGGGATTTTAAAAGCGATCATAATTATTTTCATACCCTGCGGGTCAGGAAGGAGAAGAGGCCCTATGTATTATCGGAGTTCGGCGGTTATGCCTGTCATATCCCGGAGCATACATTTTCAATTATGGTCTTCGGATACCGGATTTTCTTCACGGCGGAGGCTCTGGATGACGCTTACCATAAGCTGATGGAGAAGGAGATAGGGAAGCTGGTGCAGAACGGCCTGAGTGCCTGCGTCTATACCCAGCTGTCCGATGTGGAGGATGAGATCAACGGACTCATGACCTATGACAGAAAAATCTGCAAGGTCACGCCCATTAAGCCGCCGATGAACTAAATTATTCTATAACAATAGAATCAGATTGACAATTGCAAATGAAATTCTATAATAGAGGTTGTGCGGATATATTGCTCCGCCGGACCCAATATCAGAAGAAGGAAAGACTGACAGGTAATACATATGGAAAATCAAGTACATAACATAATATTAAATTTTAAAAGTAAAAAATTGATACCGGTCTGCTTATTGACGGTATATTTTGCATTCCTCATAACGGTATATGCAGGAACGGCGCCGTTTACTGCGGAAAAGATAATGACCTGCGCGGGCTTTTCCTTCCTGTGGCTGACGATGGCTTTTCTCTTCATTATCAGGCTGCCGCGTGTACATATCCTTCTGCATAAGTATATGGGACTGATCAACGGATTGGTTTTAATTCTTACTCCCCTGGCCTCCTTTTTTATGATAGAGATTATGGTGGGGAATTATAATCTGAAGATGTTCCGCAACTACAGCTTTTATAATATCATATGGTATGCCATCATATGCTACCTGATCTATGCGCTGACCCGAAGCAGCAGGCTTACGGTAATGCTTGGGATAGTGCTGGTCTATCTTGCGGGACTGGCGAACTATCTGGTGTACCTGTTCCGGGGCAATCCGATTCTGCCCAGCGATATACTTGCCTGGCAGACCGGAATGAGCGTGGCCTCCGGTTACCGGCTGAACGCCTCCATGGGGCTTATACTGGCAACCCTTTTGATGTTTGCCGTATACACCCTGGGACATAAGCTGGAGAAACCGGAGCGCAGGCCCTCCGTTATCAGCCGCCTGGCTGTGCTGGGAATCTATACGGCCTTTGCTGTCATGGTATTCCATGCTTTCTTTGATACGGATCTGGTCAAGTCAAAGATACGGGTGATCGATTTCTTTGCTCCGAAGTATACTTATATGGATTATGGAACGGCCTTCGGATTTGTGGCCAATGTAAAGGCTATGGAGACGGATATTCCCCAGGGATATTCCTCTGAGAAGGTGAAGGAAGCCTTTCTTAGCCGGCAGCAGGAAGCGGACTCTTTGACCGGAACAGTTTCCGGGAATAAACCCAACATTATCGTCATCATGAGCGAAGCCTTCTCTGATCTTCGGCTGGTGGCGAATTACCAGACGAATATGGACTATCTTCCCAATATCCGGGCCCTCTCGGAGAATACCGTGAAGGGCAGCTTATATACCTCGGTGTTCGGAGGGGCCACCAGCAATACGGAATATGAATTCCTGACCGGGAACAGCATGGCGGTATTACCCAGGAACAGCGTACCGTATCAGCAGTATATTACCGATCCTACGGATTCGCTGGTGTCTACCCTGAAGGCTCAGGGCTATTATAATATCGCAATTCATCCGTATAAACCCAGCGGATATAAAAGGGATCTGGT
>JAFADH010000014.1 GCA_023424995.1 Bacillota bacterium
GATTTAAGGTGTAATTCCGGCTCCTTTCTCGGTTTACGGGTTACATTTGGCCTTTTCCAATGCTCCAACATTGGAGAGGGCTTTTTCTTATACATTTACGTTGCCTCCGATACTGAGCCAATAGTATCCCTTATTTTCATAGACACACAGGTCAAGATTATTGGCTACGCTGGAGACATTATCATTCAGACGGTCAAGCTGTTCATTCTGCTTCTGAATACCCTCATTGATACCCTGCAGGGCTTCCAGGATGGATTTTAATAAATCTTCGTTCATATTAACAATACCCCCTTTTCTTATTAATCCGTTTCTGAGATTCGTTGTAGCTCTTTTCCGAAAGATTAAAGCACCAATTCAATTTACGGACATCATCCGGAATATATCCCATTTCAAGCATACCGCCCTTTAATTCATCATTGGTATAATAATCTCTGTTGTCGCTCTGAATAAGATGCTTAAGTCCATATGATGTATGTTTCTTATTCATAGTCTTCCTTGGATAGAAATTCTTGCTTATCCAGTCTTTCAACTTCTCCTTTCTCTCCAGTTACATCTCCTGGTATTCCTTCGGTAATTCGTACTTCATTCATTTTCCCTCCTTCAATTGTGGAAATAACCACTTATAAATATGTAATGTGGTACATTGAAACCCGTATAAAATAAGGAGTTAAGACAATATTTCCACTTTTCCACCTGTTTTTAAATTACAACCAGATATATATTTATCGTGTTAAAGCTATCCTATAAATTGAAATATTATATATCTCTATGTATGTGGTAATAGTGGTAATGTGGAAATATACATATATAATCCAGTAAAATCAATGCTTTTTCATTTCCACCTCATTTCCCCCTTTTCCACTATTCAAACGGTAATTTGAATTGTTTTTCCGAAATAGGTGTGAAAACGCTGTCTTCATCCATAAGTTTCAGCTTCACATACCTGGCGATAGTATCAGCATTGCCTATGCTCGTTTTATGAGTATACTTACCGTCACGATCCTTAATAAGGTATCCCTTGGCTGCCCATTCCTTTTTTACCGCGTCAAAGCTATATTTGCTTGTAGATAATTGATCACTTAAAACCGTCTTATTTATAAAGGCAAATTTACTGTCAATCTTACCCCAAATCTCACCTCTATTTTCTTCTGTGGTTATAAACCTGTTTTGATTTTTAGCAATCAATTCTATAACAAATAAATAAGCTCTTTCCGAATCCGAAACATCTTTTCCTCTTTTTAATAAGCAAACAACATCCGATACTTCAATTGGCTCTTCATTCCTAAAGATACATTCATGCAGCAATTTATCCGCCAATAGCAATAGCGCCAAGCTCTGCACTTGCTTCCCCGTACTATCAGAAATAGCATTAATCTGACTAATTATATTTCGATGCTGATCAATAAGCTGCTTATCTGGAATTTCCTTGGTATATTCGATAAACATCCTTCCTGCATGACCATAGTTTTCTCTTATGCAATCAAGTGTCTTCGGATAATCCTCGAAAAGAGGTCTATCAACTTCTATATCAATAACCCTGTTTATGGCTCCTGCTCCTGAATTGTCAGAAGTCAAAGGCCTCTCTCCATTAATGATTGATATACTTCGCCATGTTCCAGCCTTCTTGTATGAGCTGTCTCTGTTTAGCTTCGACTTCTCCTTACCTTCTGCGAGAGCATAAACCAAAGTCTCTGGATCGCCTTTATATAATTGCATCTCATCAATAAAGCATGGTAAATCACCCAAGAGCGCTGCTTTTTTAACAATAGCATTCATTGTACTACTTCCTGATATCCAAAACTTATCGGGATCACCCCATACAGAGCATGAAACCATAGTTGACACGCTCTTGCCAAGATTGGAACCTCCCCACGGGTAAAAGACAAAACTCAAACATTTAAGCCTATTAATCAATACAGAAGCAAAACTGGCATCCATAGTTAATCTGACGCTTAGATTTTTACGGAATTCAGTACATTCTTTTATCCAGCAATCTAATGAACCATGTTCTGACATAATTTGAACAATTTCAGATAGTTCATTATCTCCATCAACTACAATATCGGTTGTATATGGAAAAAAGGATTTATTAATCCAACCAAGGTGAGATACCGACTTGTAAACCGGTATCTTTTCATTAAACCTAAAGATATCTGAAATATATTCAATAAGAGCTTTTGCAGTCTGATCAGTAACTGATATACCCAAGTTCGCCAGATTTACAATCTGACTTTTTGTGGAGCATATTGAGGGCCTAATAATTATGCTCTTCCATATGTAATTTCCGCCTCTCTTAATACTAAAGGAAATCATATATTTATGTTCGCCTGACTCAATATTCTCAATGATCCCGGTAGGCATAATTTGCTGATGAGAAGCCTCAACCCTTACAAGCTGATCCGGATCCGATTTACTGGGAAGGAGCTTATAAACTCCGGTAATATCACATATCCACTTACCGCACCATAACTGCATAGGAGCATCTACGAATTTCGTCATGTTATTAATTTCTTCTAACTGTCTGTTGATTTCAGCAAGTTCAGTAGCTGCTTCTTTCTTGTCAATAGCTGTATCTTTTTTCTTTCCCAATCGTCCATCACCTTCTCATGTTCTCTCTGTCTTTTTTCAAATTCTTTGTCCTGCTCCTTTCTATACCATTCCGCAACCTTCTTCATTTCACAATTATCTTCGGCTTTCCAGGCTGCATACCAGGTATTGTACCGCTCCGCTACATCGTTCCTGCCGATACCGGCCAGCTTAACAGCCACCGCCTCCAGGAAAGGCTTGTCATACATGGAATACCCCAGGATTTTCTTGAAGAAAGCTTCATCAAATACGGTATCCTGATTAATGCTATCATAAAATGATTGCTTATTTACTACCACTGGTTCCACCTACTCGCTGACATTCCGAATCACTCCGTAGTTCTTAATCGGATCCTGTTCTGTTTTTGGTAGATCTCCGGCCAGATATTCCAAAAAGCGATCATAATTGATAAGAAACTTCGTTCCTGCTTTTAAGACAGGTATCTTTCCCTGCTTAATCACCAAGCGAATATACCAAAGGCTCACGCTGCTTTCCGGATCTTCCTTATGTATTTCATCATAAACCTGCTGAGCTGTACGCATTCGTGCTAATGCCATTAAAATTCTCCTTTCTGCGGTTGTCCCATAATAGTTTTAATTGGATATGAAAAGTCCATACCCAAAACAAAATAATTTAAGCCGTTTCTTTCTGCTCCATTGCTAGATCCTGCAGCAGATCCCGGTCCTGGTCAATCTTCTTCAATGCTTTGGCAATGCCACGCTTAACATAATCCTCCATGTAGGAAGGAATTGCATATTCTTGATCCACTTCCTGCAGGATGATATCAATTCTCTTATCTGCCATATTGCCTCCTTTCCTTAATCATTATGTGGATATTAAAATTGTTCAAGATGTCATTAAATTAGAAAATAATAATCTGACTTTCAGATCAGCATAATTCAGATTTTCTTTTACCCTGGCAGAGTTGCCGGGTGATGAGGAATGAAGGTTAATCCTCAATCAAGATTTCCGTTACTTTACAGTCTAACGCTTTTGCAATGCGTCCTATTGTGCCAGGGCGTACATTTCGGCCAGATATAACATTATTAAGTGTAGGCCTTGGCATATCAGCAGCTTTCTGCAAATCTTCTGAGTTCATACATGCATTTGCCATTGCGATTTCTAATTTCTTTCTGTCTGCTTTCAACCTCTCATCTCCTTTCCTGTATATTCTTACAGCATATTATATTAGCCTGTGGCTAAATTGTCAATATACAAATGTATATTTTTATATCTTAGTTAATGCTTGACTAATAAGTGTTGATGTTCTATAATGAAAATGCTAAAATATCATCAAAAGCTTATGGAGGTGCATATTTTGGGATTAGATTTATTTGCAGCAAGAATAAAAGAATTGCGCTCAGATATGAAAAAAACTCAATTACAATTTTCACAATTAATTGGCATCACAACTGCAACGCTTTCTGGATACGAAAACGATTTTAAAAAACCTTCTATATCTGTACTTACTGATATTGCCGAAAAGTGTAATGTTTCAACTGATTGGCTTTGTGGTTTGAGCGATAAAAGAAATAACAACGATGAAATAATCACCTATGCGGATGCAATAAGATTGGTAAAGAAGCTATGTGATGCCGATTTCTTTTTCGGAGAATGGAAGATTTCATACCACATCAGCGAGATTGATGATTTAAGTAGAGGTGGCTATGACTACGCGAGTATTTATTGTTCAGATGCTAAAATCATAGAATTTTTCAAAGATTGGATTCAGATGAAAGAACTTTGCGATAAAGGTACTATACCGCAGCATTTATATAATTTATGGATTGAAGATAAGTTAAAAGAATATGATATCCCAATAAAGCCTTATAGTGATGAATCGCCTTTTGATGTATCCGAAGAAGATAGGTAATAAACCCTCCGCAATACCAAAGAGTTTCACGAAAGGATAAATATGAGTATCGTTGGTTCCATCTCATTAGAGATACAAAAGCTTCTTAACCTGAATATCACAGATGACAACAGAATATACATGGGCGATACCAACATAACTCATATGCAATCATCCCATCCAGCTGATTATGCCAAGTACAAAGGCGAGATTACTAACATACTAACAGCTCCTGATTATGTCGGTATTAACCCCACCGACAATTCTATTGAATATGTGAAAGAATTTCAGATTGATAATGAATTTGTGAAGGTTGCCGTCCGAATATCATCCGGCAATAAGTATTATGCACGTTCCATATACATCCTGAATACTAACCGGGTGCATAATTACATAGCAAAAGGAACCTTAAAAAAGACTTGACACAATTCTCATAAATGGTATAATGAAGTTACAGAAAGCGTAAACTATTTTGAATAGAATTTGAGGACGGAACGGGCAGCCGTCGCCCTAGTTGGAGATGTGGGAGTGTCACCCCACCTATTCTATTCGGAATTTATAAGCAGGTAACTTCGGTTATCTGCTTTTTTGTGCATAATAAAAACCGCCCCGGCGGCAACCAGGACGGCTTAAACGATACTATATAAGCAAGAGCCTATACAATATACCTTGACCCGTTTATTGTATCATACAGGCCCTTGAAATACAATCAGAAAGGATGTTTGATACAATGGCAAGTAAAACCCCCAGGAAGGATAAGGACGGCAATATCACCTCGTATCAGATCGAGGTATACCGGGGCCGGAATCCGGAAGGCAAGAAGCTTAAGCCCTACAGTATGACCTGGCAGATTCCCGAAGGATGGAAGTCCGAGAATAAGATTAAGAAGGAGCTTGACCGGGTAGCCGCTCAATTTGAGATTGATTGCAAAGCCGGCATGGTTCCTCTGGAGAAGAAAACCTTTAAGCAGTACAGTGATTATGTCATGGAGCTGAAAGAGCGTGACAGCAAGCATAGGACCATTCATCGGTATAAGCAGCTTCTGGAACGCATAAACGAGGAAATTGGGCATATGAAGCTTACAGACATATCTGGGGAGCATCTGAATCGGTTCTATATGAAACTTGGTAAGCCGAGAGCAAATAAAAAGACTGGGGAACCACTTTCTTCACAGACCATCCAACACCACCACCGGGTTATCCACATGATCTTTGCCCAGGCTGTGAAAGAACATATCTTCTTGTACAACATAGCCGATACCTCCACTCCTCCGAAGGTGGACAAGCATGAAGCTGAATTCTTTGAACTGGAGGAAGTTCTGGCCATTCGGGACGCACTCCTGCAGCAGCCTTTAAAATGGCAGGCCATCACCGATTTATTGATTGATACCGGAGCCCGCCGGGGTGAAATTCTTGGGCTTAAATGGGAAAATATAGATTTCAAAAATAATAGGATTGAGATCAAGAACAACCTGCAATACACTCCAGAACGAGGCATTTATCTGGAGGACTCCACTAAGACCGATGAAGATCGGACCATTACCATTTCACCGGAGATCATGCGGATCCTGGCCACCCATCGAAAAGAACAGCTACAGTATAAATTACAATGCGGCGATTACTGGATTGAGACGGGCTTCTGTTTCACTCAGGAAAATGGCACACCTATGAATCCAGATTCCATCAATGGATGGCAACGAAAGTTTTCGGAAAGCTACGGACTTCCCCATATCCACCCACACAAATTCAGACACACCCAGGCAAGCCTGTTATATTTCTCCGGAGAAGATCCGGTCACCGTATCAAAGCGGTTGGGTCATAAGCAGGTAAGCACCACCCAGGACATATATAGCCATATTATGAAAGGATCCGATAAACGGGCTTCTGACAAGATAGCATCTCTACTTTATCGGAATAGCAATCCAAATAGTGAAGCAAAATGATCGTTTTTATGATTTGTCCGTTATTTGTCCGTTGAGACCGTTTTCCAACCTCATATTTCACAAATTACAAAAGCCCTACAACACTTGAGTTGTAAGGCTTTCTTTATAACAGGGGCAGTAGGATTTGAACCCACGACCTGCGGTTTTGGAGACCGTTATTCTACCAGCTGAACTATACCCCTAAATATTCTGTTGTATGCCGACATTCATACAAGTATAGTAATATGTTATCATCTATACGTGTTAGGCACCTTTCTATATTACAATGAATTGTGTCTATTGTCAAGAATATTTCATTATTAAATTAATATGCGTCAGCATTATTTGCTGCTTTTATTTTATATTTATTTTCTTTTCATCTATCCGCCATACAGGCTGATATATAGTTCATTTCAACAATTCTTTCACCGATTGAAGCTCTTCTTTCGTACATTCCTCATTACCATATCTGGCCTTCTCATAGATATTTGTCAATGCTTCTTCTTTCCCGGAACCAGTCTGGTTTTCGGTATCCTTGATACGGCTATCAACCTTACCTACTGCATATTCTGATAGCTCGGACGGAGTTTTATACTTTAGATTTTTATCAAGCTGCGCATGTCTCTGGACCGCTTTCGTATATTGCTTACGGATTTTATCACTGTTCGTTCTGCCCAGCCAGGTTAATATTCCTCTTCTTAAGGTATTGGTCCCGTTCATCATATCCAGTTTTGTTTTCAGAAATAGAGGTACTGCTTCTCTCTTTTCCTCGCCTTCCACTAATATCTTCTTCGAATGATATAACTGATAGATACGGTATAGTCCGTAGATGACTAATGCTATTAATAAGATAACTATAATTGCCGCACCAAGATAGACTAATATTTTTGATATTATCAGCCAGAGCTGTGACGGCTCGGATGGTTCTATGTCATAGTTATCCGGTATCATCTCTTCTTCCTCCTCTTGGGGAGGAGTGATATCCTCTGCGTTTGGTTCTCTTGAGATTAAGGCAAAGAACCACCTTAAAAACTGCCGCAAATATTTCCATACGTAACGTCCGGCAACCTGCACCGGAATTCTGGCGAATAACATCATGACAATCGCCGTTATGAAGAGAAATACTCCGAGATAGAAGGAGTTGCCGGATCTTATCTGTTTGATTGGAATATTGGATTTTTCCTCATGCTTCTTTAAGTAATAATAAAAGTTAACGAAATACATATTCAGGATATACAAAAGACCGAAAAGCAATGCAAAATAAAAGAAAAATTGCATCAGTATCTTTTCCCGCGGGTAAGCATATTGGCACAGAATATACATTCCGATAAAAATCACCGCAAAGGCTAAGGAAGTATTCTGAACTCTTCCCTTAATACTCAAAACAAACTCTGTAATTGCAATAGTGATAACATACACACCATAGACAATCTGCAGCAGTTGATTACCGGTAATAAATAGGAATGCAGATAGCAGTGCTATATGAAGCAGTAAAAAACTCCAGATGTGCTTCGTATACTTGCGAATTATATACGAGAATATGGAGGCTGCCAGCAGAGTCAGGGATTGCCATATATATGTGTCATCACCCGAAGCAATCAAAAGAATGATGGAGGTGATTGAAAAAGCACCCATAAAACGCAGGAACATATTGATGATGTCAATCCGGGAAATATCCCTATTGTTCATATACAGCCTCCTCCCTGTAATTACTCATTATGCTGCTCATTGATATGAACAATTATATATGATTAATTTACTTGTTTATTCCTATTCTGTTTCTGTATATATTCCGGAAATATAACTATATCCTATACTATCAGACCTATTCCTCTATCTCCCATGCTATCATCATCCCCGCCAATTCATCACAGACTGTTATTCTGATCTCATGATTCACAGGCACGATCCAGACGAATTCTTTTTTGGATTGCTGGTAAGCCAGCATCATCTGCTGCAGCTCCTCTTTCTGATTATAGGATATGAGAATCAGGTATTCATCGCCCGTCAGCTTTTCCAGTCTCTCCTGAAGCAGCGGAAGGAATGGCTTCGGCTCCTGCTTCAGGTCAATACGTGCCAGGTTTTCCTGTAACATGCGAAAGTGATTACTTCCTGAGCCTGCCGGTACCTCCAGGATTTCCTTCGTAATCAGATCCTTTCCATTAGTAACGATCGATACCGGGATTCCCTGGCCAATTAATGTCTGGGCAAGAGTTGCGGCGATCCGGATGCCCTCTTCCGTGAGATCATCATATCTCCAGATAGTCTCCGGCTCAGTATTGAGAAGAATGATTACCTGCTGGGAGGAGGTATAATCATGGACATTTACCTTCAGTGCATCGGTTTTCGCAGATGCCTTCCAGTTGATGGATTTTAAGTTATCATAATCCTGATATTCTCTTATATTACAAAACTCAAAAGGATCTTCATTAATAAAGCGCCTGGTCAGCACTGTACCAAGCATCTTGGAGAATACAATATTCATCTTTTGAAAATCAATGGGTTTAGGGAATACATACAGCTGTATGTTCAGCTCAAAGGTTTCTACTTCTTCATGTGTCATAAATAAATTGGCACAAACTACATCCATACGGTTAATTGTATAGTAGCCCCGATTACCGCACACAAAGGTTAACGTCCTGGTAAGCTTCTGCAGCATCATAACCGAAACCATGTCATTGCGGTAATAATTATCGGAAACCGCTGAGTTATCCATATCATTAAATACAAGAGAACGGGAAGTCATAAATTTTATTTGTAAAATGGGCAGAGGAAGCAGCTTGCGGTTAGTAATAACTTCAATCAGGGACACCTCTTCTCCTTCGACAGCAGTATCTTTCGAAAGACTGATATTCACTGACAGCTTCTTATCCCAGAATTTTCGATATAATAAATTCTGCAAGTGATATAACATAACTGCACCAAACAGTGCCAGCACAAGCTCCATGTATGGACCCTCCTGAGCTTCTTTATTTATCAAAAACCTGAATCCGTTACCATTTTCAGCCTGATTTGTCCCTAAATCCTTGCTTATCGCATCATTGTTCAGGTATTATCATCAACCTGCACTTGCCGGCTTGATTGTCCTGATATTATACAGATCTCAAATTACTGTCTCTGAAAATTCTCTGTGGGAACCGGTACCTCCGCCAGTAGATTCTTCATGATATCCACTGCCGATTCACTTTTTTGATAAGTAGCACGAAGCACCAGCCGATGGGACAGGACAAACGGAGCAATGTACCGGATCATCTCCGGAGTAACATACTGCATGCCCTTAATAGCTGCGTATGCCTGAGATGATCTTAGCAGCGCCAGGCTTCCTCTGGGGCTCACTCCTAAGATGATGCTTTTATGATCCCTGGTCTTGTGGATTATAGATATCATATATTCCATAAGTGCCGGATGTACATAGATAGATTTTATCGCCTCCTGGGCAGATAAAAGAGCTTCCCCGGAACACACCGGTGACAGCTTCTCCAGAGGGTTATTATCGATGAATCGGTTCAATATCGCTATCTCTTCATTGAATGCCGGAAAGCCCATATGAACCTGCATCAGGAACCGGTCAAGCTGTGCTTCCGGTAATGGAAATGTTCCGGCTGTCTCTACCGGATTCTGTGTCGCTATGACCAGGAACGGACGCTCCAGCAGATGCGTCTCCCCGTCGATTGTGATTTGCTTCTCCTCCATGCATTCCAATAGGCTGGACTGGGTCCTGGGCGTCGCCCGGTTGATCTCATCTGCTAACAATATATTTGTAAATGCAGGACCGCTGCGGAAGGTAAATCCGCCTTCCTTCTGGTTGTAAAAATTAATCCCGGTGATATCGGAAGGGAGCAGGTCAGGGGTAAATTGTATCCTCTTGAATTCTGCATCGATGGATTTTGCCAAAGACTTGGCAAGCATGGTCTTACCGGTTCCCGGAACATCTTCCAGAAGTACATGGCCATTGGCAATCAAAGCTGTCAATAACAGCTCAACTACCTCCGATTTACCGATGATAACCTTTTCAATATTATTCTTAATCGCTTCTGCCCGTTCCTTTAACTCCGCAAAATCCATATCAATACCTGCCTCCTATCATAATAAAAGCCGAAAGTCATCTAACACATAATTAATACCCGCGTGCCAACACTCCCAGCTTATTCTTACAGTTTCCTCTATAAATAATTATTTAAACAATACCGTGATCTTCCTTGCTCAAGAAGTATCTTTCGAATTGTCACATGCCGTCAATATAGTCCATCCTACAGCTTTATAAAACTTAAATTTGATTGCTTATACTTCTATAGTTCCTAAAATAAGTTTTTAATTAATGAAAACAGAAATTCTTCACAATCTGTCCTTGGGCCTACATGTCAATGAGCTTATAGGTCCATGAGCTTATAATATAATTAGCATACAGCTTATGTATAATTATATCTATTGCTGGATAAAAATTCACTGTGCCAGAAGGTCAGGTGAATTATTGATAAAACTTTATTATTAAATACAGCAATTAGCAATAAATTAAGCAATAAATTACAAGCCATAATAAATGTACATACATACATTATTATATAAATAAAGAGTAATTTACAAATTCATAAGTAAGCATTTCTTTATTAAGCATTATATCATTATATCCTGTTAAAGATTCTCCCCTGCTGCCAGTAATTCCGTTCTGGCCATGGTTATATCAACACATTCAGCAATCTGGCACAGGTGATTACTGACATTTTCTTTGATCTCATTCTGATAAGCGACCTCTTCTTCTATCTGATGGGAAATATCATTCCCCTCTGCTGATGTCTCGGTAATATTTTGAATCAGCTTATGCAGCTCTGCCAGCAAAAGGGACATATTATGTAAGTGCTCCGAGTCTGCTATGGATTGTATCTCAAGGAAGCATTGCTGCAGCAGACACATAAGATTATTCCCTTCTTTGGACAGATTCAGGATACGGTCAGAGATATTGATGGAGTCAAAGGCATTCTTTTCTGCTATTAGACGCGAATTATCCCATTGCTCCAGCATAACTGCAACATCCATCATCCTCTCCTGCACCGTTGCAAGAAGTATTAATCTTTCGTTGCTCAGATCCTTCATCCGTATCTCCCATGCTAAAATAATAATAGACCTTATAACATCCTAATCTGATATCACTCATAATATCATAATATTGCTCATGATTCGCTCATAATATTACCCACGATATCGATCATGATATTTCCTACGATATTAATCATGATATTACCCACGATATTGATCATGATAACCCATGATATCAATCATGATTACCCACGATATCAATCACAATACTACTCATGATATCGTAAATAATATTACTCATGATATTATTTACGATATTATTTATAATATCATCCATGATGTTACTTATGTAAATCGTATCACTTCTATTATTACACATACTACCATCCAAATAAATAGGTAATATGTTCGTGATTATCATCTTTTCAGCACAGCTATAACTTCCTGTATATTCTTTACTCCAATCAGTTTAATTCCTTCCACTGCTTTCATCCGCTCTTTATTCGCCTGGGGCAGGATACAGACCTCGAAGCCCATCTTGGCAGCTTCTGCAACTCTATGCTCCGCCATATTAACTGCCCGGATCTCTCCTGTTAGTCCTACCTCACCGAAGATCACCGTTTTGTGGTCGATGGTCAGGTTTCGAAAGCTTGAGAGTATGGCGGTGGTTACTGCCAGATCCAGTGCCGGCTCGGTAATACGCATTCCACCGGCTACATTCACATAAGCATCACAGTCCGATAATTGGACGCCTGCTCTTTTCTCCAATACTGCCATCAGCAGATTCACACGATTATAATCCGTACCTGCCGCCGTCCTTCTGGGCATATTAAAATTCGTTCTGCTGATTAAAGCCTGCACCTCCACCAGGATAGGCCTTGTCCCTTCCACGGAGGCAGCCACCAGAGATCCGGGCTCGCCTTCCGGACGTCCTTTCAGCATGAATTCCGAGGGGTTTTTTACCTCTGCGAGACCAGTGCCCTGCATCTCGAATACACCGATCTCATTGGTAGAGCCAAACCGGTTCTTCACGGCACGCAGTACCCGGTAGGAGGCATAGTTATCTCCTTCAAAATACAATACCGTATCCACCATATGCTCCAGAACCCTGGGACCTGCAACGGTTCCTTCCTTGGTAACATGTCCGATGAGGAAGACCGTTACTCCCATGCCCTTGGCTATCTGCATCAGGATACTGGTAGCCTCCCTCACCTGACTGACACTGCCCGGGGCAGAGTCCACATCGGATTTGAACATAGTCTGTATGGAGTCGATGATTACGATGTCCGGTTTATGTCTCTCTATTACTTCTTCGATCAGCTCCAGATCCGTCTCGCATAGCAACAAAAGCTCGCCGTTAAACACGCCGAGCCTTTCTGCCCTCATTTTTATCTGGCTTAAGGATTCTTCGCCTGAGATATATAATACTTTTTTTGATTTGTTAACAATATTACGGCACACCTGCAGGAGCAGAGTGGATTTGCCGATTCCGGGATCTCCGCCTACCAATACCAGGCTTCCCTTTACAATTCCGCCGCCCAGAACCCTGTCCAGCTCTTCCATCCCGGAAGGCAGCCGAAGCTCGGTCTCCGCCTTGATTCCTGATAATAGCTGCGGTTCATTGGCATTCTTACTGCGGGAGGACGTCCTGCCGCTTTTCTTTACAACCGGTTCCTCCGTAAAGCTGTCCCATGCCTTGCAGGCCGGACACTGACCTAGCCATTTGGTTGATTCGAAACCGCATTCTTTACAGAAAAATACGGATTTGTTTTTCGCCATCTTACAGTTTAACCACCTTTATCTGATCCTTGATATCCTGAGTCAACTCCAGGCTCAATACCAGCTTGCCGCCCAGGTTCGTCTTCATCTTGCCCAGATATGCGTCGTTTTTATAGATCTCATATTCCTTCTCCGCTTCCAGCTCCAACGTAATCTGTGCGTTGTCATTCCCCGTAACCTCGAAGCTTAGGCCATTACCCGTCATGTTCAGGTGGAAAACGGCTGTACCCGGAACTGATTCATAGACGAACATCCCGTTCTTTTCAAGCTTGGTTATTTCATTAAAGGTTTTTACTTTATATAAGTCCCCCTGATATTCGAAATCAGATGCTTTGGATTTAGTATTCAGTGAATAGTTACCAAAACTTATTGTCCCATCGCTTTCCTTGCGTATTAACTCTTCTACTACTGCCATAGTAATGACCCTCCTAAATTGTATTAAAGTTGTAACTATCCATTAACCTCCGGAATTCGCCGAAATTTCGGACCGACCGGCATAAAGCATAAAACAAATGCCTGAAGCCTATACTTCCTGACTGCTTTATATGTATAACGTATTCCAGCATACGTTGCATATAAACATGCGTATTCATAAGAATCCCTGTGGCTGAATAGTCATTTAATGATTCTAATGGTGACAGATAACGTTGAATGGAACATCTTTATATTGTTTTTCTATATTATATATGAATTATCAGTTATTTTCCATGTAATTCTTAAATATTCTTATGAAAATTTAGTACTAGCGTACTGTCTCATTTAACTTTAGTTAAATTGTACCGATTGTTCTGTCATTCTTCAAGGAAACTGAACGCTTCACAGCAGCGGCTGCGTGGAGTTAAGCTGATGCTGCAGATGAAAACAGACTGTGCGGTCCGGCTGATTATGAGTGAGACAATTCGCCGGAATATAAATTCCGTATTGCTGAAGTTTTATTAAGTACAATATAAAGCCGCTGCGGGAATATGATATTTTATTTCAGGAGTAAAGCAATATCCCCTTAAGAGATCTACCGTGGTTCTATGATCAGCGATTTATGAAGCTGCTCGCTTTGCAGACTGTCCGCTGATATAACGGCAATACATACTGCAGTATATTCCTTGAATATACCATGTAACAGTAAAATCTCGCAAGGGGATACTTGTTCACAACCTTATATTTTACGGTCTTTCAATATACAACAGCTCCATACCCTATTATACAAGGGTAGATTCACTGGGCTGCTTTGTCCCGACAACCATCTCATTATCCAGATAATCGATGCGTACGGTATCTCCTTCCTTAATGGTTCCTGCAAGGATGGCTTCTGCAAGCTTATCTTCGATATTGGTCTGGATCGCACGGCGCAGGGGTCTTGCACCGTACTTCGGATCAAAGCCGGTCTCCGCCAGATGCGCCACCACTTCTTCACTGGTGTCCAGTGCGATGTTCATCTGGGCTTTGCTCCTCTTGGCAATGGAAGCAATCATGATAACTACAATGCTCTTGATATTTTCCTTGGTCAACTGATGGAATACGATAATTTCATCGATACGGTTAATGAACTCCGGCTTAAAGATGCGCTTCACCTCTTCCATTACCCCATCCTTCATACGCTTGTAATCCTCCTTCTCATCGATGACGGAAGCGAAGCCAAGACGCTTGGGAGCGATGATATTCTGTGCTCCGGCATTGGAGGTCATGATTATAATGGTATTCTTAAAGCTTACTCTTCTGCCCTGTGCATCGGTGATATGACCGTCATCCAATACCTGCAGAAGGATATTGAATACATCCGGATGTGCCTTCTCAATCTCGTCGAACAGGATTACGGAATAGGGATTCTGCCTCACCTTCTCACTTAGCTGTCCGCCCTCGTCATAGCCTACATATCCCGGAGGGGAGCCAATGAGCTTGCTGACGCTGTGTTTTTCCATATATTCTGACATATCAACGCGGATGATGGAGTTCTCGCTACCGAACATGGCCTCTGCCAGGGCTTTGGACAGCTCGGTCTTGCCGACACCGGTGGGTCCTAAGAATAGGAAAGAACCGATGGGGCGGTTGGGATCCTTAAGGCCTACACGGCCGCGGCGGATGGCTTTCGCTACGGCAGCTACTGCCTCTTCCTGTCCGACCACGCGCTTATGAAGAATATTCTCCAGGTTCTGGAGACGCTCCGTCTCCTCTTCTGCCAGCTTCTTGACCGGTATCTTGGTCCAGCTGGCCACGATCTCGGCGATCTCATTCTCACTGACTACCAGCTGCTTCTCCAGCTTGACCTTTTCGTCCTGGAGTCTTTGTCTCTCCAGCTCCTCCTGCTTTGCCTCCTGCTGCTTCTTGATCTCACCGGCTTTTTCATAAGCTTCCGCTTTGATTGCTTTTTCCTTTTCGTCCTCCAGCCGCTTGATCTCCTGCTCCAGCTCCTTAATCTCCGGAGATGAAGTATAGGTGCTGAGGCGTACCTTGGAGGAAGCTTCGTCCATTAGATCGATGGCCTTGTCAGGCAAATAACGGTCATTGATATAGCGGCTTGACAGCTTTACGGCAGCTTCCAATGCTCCGTCGGTGATGCGGACCTGGTGATGGGCCTCATACTTATCCCTTAAACCGTACAGGATCAGGACAGCTTCTTCTTCCGAAGGCTCATCCACTACTACCGGCTGGAAACGCCGCTCCAGGGCAGCATCCTTTTCAATGTATTTGCGGTATTCTTCTCTGGTGGTTGCTCCGATAATCTGAAGCTCGCCGCGGGCCAGGGAAGGCTTTAGGATATTAGAGGCATCGATAGCGCCTTCTGCTCCGCCGGCACCGATGATGGTATGAATCTCATCGATGAAGAGCAGTACATTGCCGTCCGAGATAACCTCACTGATTACCTTCTTGATTCTCTCTTCGAATTCACCACGGTATTTGCTTCCTGCCACCATACCGGACAGATCCAGGGTTACCACACGTTTTTCTTTAATAGTCTCAGGAATATTCCCTTCTACGATCTTAAGTGCAAGCCCTTCGGCAATGGCAGTTTTACCAACGCCGGGCTCCCCGACGAGGCAGGGATTGTTCTTCGTTCTGCGGCTCAGGATCTGAACCACTCTCTGGATTTCCTGCTCTCTTCCGATGACGGGATCCAGCTTGCCTTCTCTTGCATATTCCGTCAGATCGCGGCTGTACTGGTCCAGGGTAGGGGTCGCGGTGGCTTTGCTCTTCTGCTGCTTTCCCTTCGAGGCGGGAGCATAATCACTCTTTGCTGCGCTGATATCCACTCCGGTTGCCGTAAGAATATCAATATATACCTTCTGTATATTAACGCCCAGCGTGTTCAGTAATCTTACCGCAATACAGTCGGATTCCTTGATGAGTGCAATTAGTATGTGCTCCGTTCCGACCAGCTGTGCCTTCAATTTGGCTGCTTCCTTATAGCTCTGATCCAGAATCCGCTTGGATCTGGGTGTGAAGCTGCCCGCATCCATCATCTCAACACCGTTGTTGGGAGCTATCAGCTGGTTCACCAGTTCCAATACTTTATCAACCGTCACACCGTTTTCTTCCAGAATCTTCGATGCGACGCCTTCCACCTCCATGAGTCCGATCAGAAGATGTTCCGTTCCGATATAATTATGGGAAAGCCGGTATGCGACTTCCCTAGCCACATTGATGGCATTCTTTGCATTTTCAGTGAATTTATCATACATCATAAAAACCTCCTTCTGCCGCCTTACGGCAGCTCTAATCCTTAGACTATACTTGGCAATTCATTCCGAATATATTCCGCCCTTGCCTGATCTCTGGTCAAGCTGCCTACATTCTTGCCGAGAGTCCATTGCAGGCTGCCCGGCTGTACTCCCATCATCAGCTTGTGCACATTGAAACCGCGGTCAAAGGTTATCAGTCCGCAGTCCATCCCGAACTTTAACTGGGACAACAGGGTCATGGCATCCTCCGGGGACAATTGTCTGGCATATTTTAATACTCCGTAAGAACGGAATACCTGATCTTCAATCTCATCCGCATTTACCGAAAGCATGTACTCACGGCGTTTGCGTTCCTGCTTTACCACCTGGAACACGATCCGCTTCAGATTCTCAATAATCTCATTCTCCGAATTACCCAGTGTCTTCTGGTTCGATATCTGATAGATGCTTCCCAGGCTCTTGGTTCCCTCGCCATAGATGCCCCGGATGGTAACACCGTATTTACCCACCTCCTCGATGAGCTTTTGGATCATCCGGGCCGAACTGAGGGCGGGCAGAAACACCATGCAGGAGGCACGTAATCCGGTGCCGGCATTGGTGGGGCAGGCGGTCAGATAGCCGTACTTCTCATCATAGGCAAATTGCAGCTTCTCATAAGCGATATCATCAATATGGTCCGCTTCGCTGTAGGCACTCTCCAGGTTCATACCTCCAACAATTGCCTGGATCCTGATATGGTCCTCCTCATTGATCATTATACTGATGGTCTCATCCTCGGATAAAATCAGACCTGTGGTCTGTTCCTTCTCCGCCAGCAGCGGACTGACAATGTGCCGTTCCACCATGGCCGTCTTGTCAATGTCACTGAGGGTACTGATATTGCAGGCATAATATTTTCTTTTATCCTTATCGGACAGGGAGGAAGTGATACCCTTCACCTCTTCCACAAGTGCCGTTGCCTGATCCTCATCGATCTTTCCCGAGAAGGGATAGGTCTCAAGATTTCTGGCGAGTCTGACCCGGCTGGATATCACTACATCATTGTCCGGTACGATCTGCTCATACCATTTAAGCATTGGTAGTTTCCTCCTTCTTCAGCTGCTTGATCAGATCACGCAGCCTGGCTGCTTCTTCAAATTCTTCTTTCTCTATTGCTTCCTGAAGCTTCAATGAAAGCTTCTCTATCTCCGTAAAATCCTTCAGCCTCCGGTTTGCACTATCGGTTACAAAGCCCTTCGGGCGTTTGCCTGTATGGATATCGGAGCCCTGGATACCCTTGAAGGTCTTGGACAGCTGGTCATGAAAGCTCCGGTAACAATGGGCGCAGCCAAAACGTCCCTTTTGTACAAATTCATCATAGGTGGTGCCGCAGTGAGCACAGGTGAGTGAAGAAGCCTTCTCTCCGGCCTTCTTCTTATCGGCGGAAGCATAAGTATCAAGCAGGGTGGATAGTAAATCTCCAAGTGTTAATTCACTATTCAGCAATGGTTTCTCCATTTGAAAGGATGTATAATCTGTAGCGCATTCCTCACAAAGATGCTGTTCCTTTTTAACACCGTTAATTATCTCCGTATACAATATCTTGGCGTCTCTTTTCTGGCATCTGTCACATAGCATGGTAATTACCCCCTTTCAAATTCGTTAAATATGTCATTAACGATTTCATGTGCCTCCTCACAACTGATATTCTTACAAAATGCTTTTGCAAGCACAACACGCAGATCTTCCCGCATCTCCTGAATTGCCTTCAGTTTGTCGATATCAATCGCAATGATAGCCCCTCTTCTGCGGTCAAGCTTCAGATATCCCTCCTGCCTAAGAATTGCGTAAGCCTTATTCACGGTATGCATATTGATTCCGATATGCTCTGCCAGATCTCTTACGGAGGGCAGATTCTCACCCTCCTGCAGCTGTGAAGTGGCAATACCATATATAATCTGATTCCTCAGTTGGATATAGATAGCTTCATCACTATTAAAATCAATCTGTACATACATAAGGACACACCTCTTAACTGATAGTAAATCATTATGATTTATGATATTTAAATCACTTTGCTTCAGCAGGAACGCTGATAATGTAACGTTATATCTGTTATACACCCAGTATAACAGAACTTTACATATTGTCAAGCAAAACCCTATTTGCTTCTTTTATGTCTTTTTTTCTTCAAAGCCAGGTGAATTGCCACAATCGTCATCAATACACTGAAGGCAGCCAATAACGCTATCACAATTGCCGCTTTTGTAAGATTGGCGTTATATTCTTCCGTCAGGGTATCCGCATCCTCACCGGTATTTCCTTCCTGGTTTATGACCAGACTTTCAGGTACATATCTCTGCATGGTCTTCTCTATCCGGTCGTACAGATAGAAGCCGGCTTCTCCGTATTCATTCTGTGCATAGAGCAGAATAAATTCACTTGCTTCATTCTTCTCCGGTATATATGCGGTAACTGTAACTCCTGACAATATGAGACGACCCTGCTTATAACCTTCCGGTATCTCTACCGTATCCTCCGGTTCCAGCAGCATATATTTACCGTTGTAGACAGCGTATTTTATACCGTCCTGGTTGGTAACCTCAAAGGATCTGTGCTCCGGTAACGGTGTAACGGGTGCTTCTTCCGACGGATCGCCGGTACCTGCTTCCTTCGTTACCTTGATATTATATTCTATGACGTTGCCTGATTCCGCTAACACAGAAACGATAACTTTATTTTCCCCTTCTTTTAATAAATCATTACCTGAAATTGAAATTGATGCTTTTGGATCCTCCGGAAGCGCGGTTATGACTAATTGCTGGACATCTGAGCTTACCGCTGTAGAATATTCCGTGATGCCGGCTTCAAAAGCCGGTACCATCTCGGAGGGACTTATGTTCAGAGATTTTAGTCTTGCATTATCAGAGGCGGTTACCGGTGCTTTTATATTCACTGTTAAGTTTGAACTGGACACAGACATTTCATTCCCTGATAAAGAATCATATACATAGGCACGATCTGCAAACGAAATATCACTGTGCCCCACCTTTAACGCCTTGAACTCCAACGTATATTTTCTGGAGGTATCTCCGTCCACTACATTCATATCCGATATTCTTAAGAATCCGCTGTCTCCGGTGATTACGGAAGCTCCTCCGAGATATTCCAGAATTTCATCGTCATAGACTATGCTCGTTTCAAAATTACTGAATTCCGTCTCTGAATTAATTGTAATATATACAAAGAATTTATTTCCTTCCGTAACCTGTGCCGATTCGGCGCTGATCGTCACCTCCGCACTGGCTGCTTTACAGGGTTTTACATATATATAGCCAATCGCTGCAAACATACATACAAATATTATTAAGTATTTCCTCCAACTCTTCATACGCATCCTCCTTTATAAATTCCATTTATACTGTTGTTAAGAATATAATCCTATCATAATTGCCTTATATACAAAATCCGGCCGAAGGTCTTCCCCGCGGCCGGATAGATTAACAGTATTCCAATTTCCAGCCTATTATCAAGCCTAATCCTCTGCTCCATGTAACTAGCATAGGTTTCATATCCAAAAAATGCTGGTAATATCTTAAGTATTAATTTGCCCTGATAATTGTTATCTTATAGTATGCCACATCACCGTTCTCTGCGGTAACCGGTACCAGGAATTCATTCGTACCGGTCGGTACCGATACAAAGCCTGTATTGCTGACCTTTGCTTTGGTACTGACCGCTGCCGCCTTGATCTGAACCTGATCCACCTTCTTGTCCACCATCAGATAATAATTAAGCTCCGTCTGACTGAAGGTCGGTGTCAGGGGAAGCTCGTTCCCTGCCGCATCCAGTATCTTCAGGCTCTTCAGACGGTTGTTCGGATTATACATGATCGGCGGTTCCGGGCAGAGACCTGCGGGCATATTCAGATATACCGGTATGGAGAATACGATGGGCGCATCAGCCATACCGCTGTATGCCGTATACAGCTTCTTTGCTTCTGCCCAGGGGGCTTCCACATTGCTCATATACTGGTGTGCATAGGTCGATATGGGTGTTACGTTGAATTTCTGAAGATAAATCGTATCCTGTCCTCTGTTAATATAGCTGCCTCCGATGAAGTAAGAGCCTCCCACGATAGACCTGTACGGGCTGTTCCAGGGTATCATGTAAAGGGCATTCAATACACTGTTGGTGGTTCCGTTCATGGCATATTGCAAACCTTTGGCAACGGCTCCTCCGCCGGCACTGTCACTGGCACCGATATTGTAGAAATTATAGTAGCCTTCATATCCTTTATAGGTTCCGGTTACACTCCCGCTTAAAGTAGTAGCGCCCGTTACCACCTCCTGCTTTACCCGGCTAGCCAGATGGTAAGGACTTACTCCGGAATATTCTGCCGCCTTGACGAAGGACTCCGCATAGGTTATGGTTTTTGTCGCACCGTTGTCGTCCACATAGGAATAGGAGGTATTATATAATGCCGTTCCTTTCAGGATATTCTCCACTCCGGTTACATTCTGGTATTCGGGCTGGTATTTTAACAGCTCAAACTGGAAGATGCCGGTTGGAGTCAGGAAATTCCTCGGATCCATATAATACTCGATGGCTGCCTTTGAGGCGGTAACCCATGTGGTTCCGTCAAAGGCGGTAAAGGTATCCTTGCTCCAATTATAAGCACCGCTTTCCAGGGACTTCCAGCCGACTCCCTTGGAATTGGGTATCAGGTTCTTGGCAGTGACACTTTCCATGGCAATTACAGTATTCCAGTCCAGTCCGGTATGGTAAGCCTTGAACTCCCAATTAGGGTACATCTGATGCAATGCTACCAGAAATGGTATGTAACTTGCCGGAAAGCCTTCATAGACCAGCTTCTCCGCATAATCAAGATTACCCGGATCCACCGGATTAACAGTCGGCGTGGGTGTAAGCGTCGGTGATATAATAGGTGTCGGTGTTAAGCCATTATCCGGGTCCGTTGATCCCGGAACATCATATTCCGGCGGAATCGTATCTCCGATATAGATATACTGGGCAGGTACATATCCATAGATCCCATCCTCCGTGGATACACTATACCAGGGATTATAATCCACATATACCACCTCCGTGACATATACTTTCTGGCGATTCATGACAGCTATGGGCTGTCCGGTACCATCCGTCAGTTCTTCCCCTGATACCAGTACATTCTTTACTATGTTGATCTTTATGGCATTACACACATAACCGGTGACCGGCTGGTTGGTGTAAGCAAGTATCGGATTACTCGACAGCTCAAATAGAACCAGCGGCGGTGTAGGCGTAGGGGTAGGGGTAATTGTCGGCGTAGGCGTCGCTGTCGGTACGGCGGTGGGTGACGGAGTCGGCGAGGGTTTTACCGTTGGAGCCGGTGTTGCCGTAGGCTTCGGTGTGGGCGTTGCTTTTACCGTAGTACTGATTGTGATCTTTGTGGCTTCCGCATAGCCGGTGTAGGTCTTCTTTGCATCAGTAATGGAAAGCTTGAACCATTTTACTCCGGAGACAGTGGTCTCACCCAATATCTGTACAATCGACCACCGCTTAAGACTGAGTATATTGCCGCTGCTGTTTTTCAAATATGCCGACTTATTGCTGGCAGAAGTTCTGAACTTCATCTGGTCAACAGCTGCCGCCGCTTTGATGGGCTTCTCATAGGACAGCTTTATGTAAGCTGTTGATACATAACCTGTGACCGTCTTGTTGCCGGAGGTATAGGTGATACCATACCATTCCGTCTTATCCGCGGCTTTCGTTTCACAGATTACGGTTACGGTGTTCCCCTTGATCAGGCTTCCCACTGAGGAAAAGGAGGTTCCCGGACCGCTTCTGATATTTAAAGTTGTCGCCGTTACGGCTGCCTTTACCTCGAATTTCTTTGTAACTGTCACAGATGATCCTGTTTGGGAGGCAGGGCTTTTGGTTGGCGCAGGTGTGGCTGTCGCTTTCGGTTTTGAAGTGGGTGAAGGCGTTGCCGTAGGTTTATTCGTCGGCTTCGGGGTGGGTGTGGCTGCAGCCTTGTCAACTTTTACATAATCTTTATGTACGTAACCCGTTACGGTCTTTCCGTTGAATTTAAGTGAGACAGAATAGAAATCTCCTTTTGTATCAAGGATTGTTACGGTTTCTCCATTATTCAGATATACATCGGTTCCATCCATCTGTACTTTAGCTGCTGTGGTTGACGGTTCCTTTCGAACATTCAGTGTCGTCGCTGTTACGGTTCCGGTCTGAGCTGCTGATACCTGCCGGGACTCCGTCCCTAATCCGTACGGAATAACAAGTGCAAGGATCAATAGTAAACTCAACCATTTCTTATCGTACTTTTGATTCATTACAAACCCCTTTCCAAAATAATTGAAGATAAAATCAACTATTTTGTTTGTTACTTCATGTGTAGTCTCTGATATCACATCCTTTGTTACAGAGCATTCTACAGGATAAGTATGGCAGTAATGTGGCATATTCTGCATTTTGTGCTAATTGATTCTATCTCTTGCTATGACCTCCCATATAGTCAAATAACATGACAAATCCCGGTATTTTCAACAGAATTATTATGTTATATCATTGCAATTAATTAACAGTACCATAAATATTAGGTTGATTTTTACCTACTATATATATATAATATTATTAGAGGTGATTAACATGAAAATTGACAGTAACAGTATTGTCTCCATTTCCGAAGCTAATCAAAACTTTTCCAAAGTGGCACGAATGGTTGACAAAAATGGCGAAGTGTTTATATTTAAAAATAATAAATTAAAATACCGTGTGGTTGATATGGAATCAAACTCAGATCTGGAACTCACGGACGATGAAAAAATTGATATTGCCGCGGCCAGAATTCTTAAACAGTATAAAAAAGCATTTGTGGAGCTGGCGAAATGATTAGATTCAGTCGGGATAAAGTTCTTCTTCTGCATAAACTTATGGCAGAAGCATCCGGGGAGTATTGGAGTACGGGATTATGACCTGTTAGATTCTGCTCTTGAAAGCGCGTATGCAACATTTGATAAAAAAGATTTGTTCCCCACAAAAGAAGAGAAAGGTGCAAAGCTCGGATTTTCTTTAATCTCAAATCATGCCCTTGTAGATGGAAATAAACGCATTGGCATGTATGTGATGCTTACCTTCCTCGAGGTGAACGGCATTAAGATGGAATGTACGGATGATGATGTAATTTATACCGGTCTTGCTCTCGCAGCAGGTAAGATGGATTACGAACAGCTATTGGCATGGGTTCGGGAACATAGAGCAGATAAAGAAATTTAAGAATGAATTACCCAATAAGAATAATGGGGATGTATCAGGTAGCCAGATACATCCCCATTATTTTTATTTATGCGTTTCCTGCCTCGTCAATGGCCTTGCCGATATCGGTACGCATATATTTATTCGCATAATCTACCCATGCGGCTGCCTCATATGCCTTCCTGCGGGCTTCCTTCAGATCCGCGCCGGTGGCGGTGATGCCAAGGACGCGTCCGCCGTTGGTTACGATCTCATCACCGGCCCTCTTCGTTCCGGCATGGAATGCGAAATAATCCGGTTTCCCCCGGAAGGCGTTCAGGCCATTGATGGGCAGGCCCTTCACATAGCTCTCCGGATAGCCGTAGGAGGCCAGTATGACACAGACGGCCGCGTTATTCTCGAATTCCAGGCTGATCTTATCAAGTGTTCCGTCAATGCAGGCTTCAAATACCTCCACAATATCGTTCTTCATTCTGGGAAGCACCACCTGAGCCTCCGGATCTCCAAAACGGGCATTGTACTCCAGCACCTTGGGTCCTTCCGGCGTCAGCATAAGTCCGACGAACAAAATGCCTGTAAACGGCCTGTCTTCCGCCCTCATGGCATCCATGGTGGGCTGATAGATATATTGCCTGCAGAACTCGTCCACTTCCCGGGTATAAAAGGGGCTGGGGGAGAAGGTTCCCATTCCGCCCGTATTCAGTCCTTTATCCCCGTCCTTTGCCCTCTTATGGTCCTGTGCACTGGTCATGGGAAGGATGTGGGTACCGTCGCAGAAGCAAAGGACGGATACCTCACGTCCGGTCATAAATTCCTCGATAACAAGGCGGTCGCCTGCAGAACCGAACTTCCTGTCCTCCATAATCTCCTTTACTCCATCCAGAGCCTCCTGGTGGTTATTGCAGATAAGAACTCCCTTGCCCAAAGCCAGACCGTCCGCTTTCAGCACAACCGGGAATTTGCACTTGCACAGATATGCAATAGCCTGGGAAGGATGGTCGAAGGTCGCATAACCGGCGGTGGGAATTCCGTATTTTTTCATCAGATCCTTGGAGAACGCTTTGGAGCCTTCGATCATGGCAGCATTCCTCACGGGTCCGAATACCCGCAGGTTCCGGGCTTCAAATACGTCCACGATACCTCCCACCAGCGGATCATCCGGTCCGACGACGGTCAGATCTATCTTTTCCTTCTCGGCGAAATCCGCCAGTCCGTTAAAATCACTGACAGGGATATCCACACACTGTGCGAATTCAGCTATTCCGGCATTACCGGGAGCCGAGTAAAGCTTGTCTACCCTGGGACTCATGGATACCTTAAGAGCTATGGCATGTTCCCTTCCGCCGCTACCAATCACTAACACCTTCATGTTCATATCCTCCGATTATAATATTTGCTGTGATGCATCTTCACAGCCTCCCGATCCCTGCTCATATGTCAGTGATGCTTTATGCTTTTGCATCCCATTGCGTCTGTCCCGACGCCCGAACTCTTTTCAGTCTCCGGCATATCCTTATCAATATGAAAAACAGAAAGCGGGCTGTGACACCTGCCGTCTGTTCTCCATAACCTATTTATTATTTTATTTTAACAATATTATCTTCTATAATCAAGCGATCCTCAGCAATCAGCCTCACTGCTTCGGGCAATATCTCCCATTCTGCCTGCTCCATCACTCTTCGCTGCAGGCTTTCCGGGGTATCGTCCTGCTCCACCGCCACTGCCTTCTGCAGGATGATGGGCCCGGTATCGGTTCCTTCATCCACAAAATGCACCGTAGCTCCGGTTACCTTAACCCCTCTTGCCAATACTGCCTCATGCACCTTCAGTCCATAAAACCCCGCTCCGCAGAAGGAAGGGATAAGTGCCGGATGAATGTTGATGATTCGATTACGGTATGCGTCTGTTACCTGTTCCGGAATAATCAGAAGGCAGCCGGCAAGTACTACAAGCTCCGACGGATACCGGCTGAGTAATGCCAGCAAAGCATCCCCGAAGGCCTTCCCGTCCGCATAATCCTTCTTAAGGATCGTCTCTGCCGGGATACCGTGCTTCCTTGCTCTTTCCAGAGCATATACTCCTGCCTTATTGCTGATCACAACTTCTATCTTGACATCCGGAAGCTTATTCTGTTCTATCCGGTCAATCAAAGCCTGCAGATTCGTACCGCCGCCGGATACAAGAACAGCTAATCTCAGCATAAGCTTACTCCCTTCGTTCCGGCGACTGCCTCTCCTACGATATACGCTTTCTCACCTGCCGCCCGGATCAATTGAACTGCCTGGTCCGCTTCCTTACTGTCCACTGCGATCAACATACCAAGCCCCATGTTATAGGTATTATACATGACCTGCTCTTCAATATCGCCGTCCTTGGAAAGCATATGGAAGATGGGAGGGATCCCATAGCTGTCCTTTCTGATCATTGCATGGATCCCTTCCGGAAGCATTCTGGGGATATTCTCATAGAAACCGCCTCCGGTGACATGGCTGCAGGCTTTCACCGTAACCTTTCCCTGCTTTAAGCTCTGCAAAGCCTTCACATAGATCTTGGTCGGTGTGAGGAGCGTCTCCCCCAGAGTAGAACCCAGGGACTCATAATAGGTGTCCAGAATATCACGCTGCATGCGGAATACCTTGCGCACCAGAGAATAACCATTGCTGTGGATGCCGGAGGAAGCGATCCCGATCAAAGTATCTCCCGGCTTTAAATCCGCACCGTTAATCATCTGCTTCCGGTCTGCGATGCCGACTGCAAAGCCCGCCAGATCGTATTCATCCGCGGGATAAAAGCCGGGCATCTCCGCTGTCTCGCCGCCGATCAGGGCCGCACCGGCCTGCTTGCACCCTTCTGCCACGCCTTTTACGATTGCAGCGATTTTCTCAGGCTCATTCTTGCCGCAGGCGATGTAATCAAGGAAAAATAAAGGCTCCGCACCGTTGCAGACAATGTCATTCACACACATGGCAACACAATCGATGCCGACGGTATCATGCTTGTCCAGAAGGAATGCGATCTTTAGCTTGGTTCCGACACCATCCGTACCGGACACCAGGGTAGGCTGCTCCATATTCTTAAAGCCCGCCAGGGAAAATGCACCGGAAAAACCGCCGATATCGGTCAGCACTTCCTTTCGCATGGTTCCCTTGATATGCTCCTTCATAAGATCTACGGCTTTATATCCTGCTTCAATATCCACACCTGCGTTTTTATAATCCATCCGAAAATCCTCCAATCTGAATATGGCTACATTTTAGCATATCCAGTTTGGTTTGTCGTTATTTTTCAGTGGATTATTTCTTATGTAATATATTAGTCATTCTTATATTTTCGGTGTTATTGTTAAGTAGATTTAATAAGTGTTCCCTGTTAGGGATGACGGCAAGCGATCCGGCCGCATGCTGCCGGTAAAACCCGTGGCATTTAATAGCCGACTTTGTTTTCAATTTCAATGACCCACTGTTTCAGCATTTTCGCAGACCAATACTTTTCATTTTAGTTCCTTTCTGCTATTGCACCCTTACACTGCAGTTCAATATTATCTGCTTTTTCTATATTAATCCTGTATCCGGTTCCCGTACAATGACTTGAGGTGCTGATAAACTGATTTATACTGCTTTTGTCTGTTTCCGAACAGGTAAATTGATGTTTTGTAATATGGAGGGCACTCATTTGATAAATGGTAAATAAGTTCTAATATAAACCTTTGTGCAGGATAGTTAAAAATAAGTATTGTAAATCATTGCCTTGCTAAAGAAAATATGGATAGCAACACTAATACATATTTTAAGGGGTGATGTAAAAGGGAAGGTAATTATTCTTATTTTGGTAATTTAAACTATCAAAGAAAGGAACATGTATTATGGGGAAATCAAAAAAGAAATTTGTTTCATTCATTGCACTAGCCGTAATGCTGGTACAGGCAGTATACACTCCTTATATACCGGTTACGGCAAGTGCGGCAGAAACAGCAGTATCGCTTATTACCGATTATCTGCCTGCATTTCGGGAGGTGGTCGATGAAAGCGGATTCACACATCCGGGTATCGGGTTAACCAGGGAGATACTCGAGAATGTACAGGCACAGGTAAGGGCCGGCAAGGAGCCCTGGTACTCTTATTTTATGCACATGGCCGGATATACGGAGGCCCAGAAATCAATCACGATCAGTATCCAGGGCTCTGATCCTACCACACCGAAGACCACCACCTTTAACAGCAAGGGTGACTTTGTACCGGACGGCCTGCGTGCATATACCCAGGCGCTGATGTATATTATCACCGGTGATGAGGTATACCGCGCCAACGCCATGCGGATCATCCGCCTCTGGTCCCAGATGGATCCGAACCGGTACTATTACTTTACGGACAGTCATATCCATATCGGCATCCCGCTGTACCGGATGGTAACGGCTGCCGAGATCCTGCGGTATTCCAGCTGCCGGACCCAGGAGCTGGAGTGGACGGACCAGGATACCGAGGCTTTTACCAACAATCTGATTATTCCTGCAACTGAGACCTTCAACTATTCGAACTATCGTTTTATGAACCAGCATTTATATCCTCTGATCGGCTCCATATCGGGGTATATCTTCACAGGCAACCGGGAAAGATATGAGGAAGGCGTCGAGTGGTTCACGGTGAATAAAACCGCTGTGGATCAGGGACAGAATGGCGCTGTCAGGCAGCTGTTCCGGCTGGTGGAGACCAATGACGCTACCGGTGAAAGATTAGAGACTCCGGTGGTACAGCTCGTTGAGATGGGGCGGGACCAGGCACATGGCCAGGGTGATGTCATTAACGTATCCATACTGTCCCGGCTGCTGATGGGCCAGGGAACCAAGGTGGATCCGGAGGATGGAACCGTCTCCGCGGCAGAGGATGCGGTAGGGCCTTATGAATTTTTAAATGACCGTATTCTTGCGGGCACGGACTTTTTTGCACGTTATGCCTTAGGATATGATACCCCCTGGGTGCCGACCGCCTCCCACACCGATGCTGAGGGAAATCCCACCGTGCTTTACCGGCAGCTGGGCGGATGGCACAGAGGCAGAATCGGCGGGGAGTGCTACGATGCTTACTATTACTATACATATACCAGAGGTATTGATCTCTCGGAGAAAGCGCCTTATTTTAATGAGATGTTCCTGAAAAGGCATTATTCCTGGTGGGCATCGCCGGATGCCGGCGGGGAATACTGGCTTTATATCCCTGCGGAGGCGGAGGAAGAAGGAACAGCCAACCTTCCCAAGGTAGACCCTTCGGACCGAAGGGAATTGGAGTACAGGACCACCCTGCTTGACAAGGACAATTCCTCGGTCATTCAGGAAAATGATACTGCCTTCGTAAGAGTCACAGCCACACCACAGGGCACGAAGCTTGCTTTTGTGGGCTGTGAGCAATCACTCAGCCTGATGGGCTTTCGGATTCGAACGAACGGTTCGGCCAAAATGGAACTATATGAAAATGATGTGATTCCTCTGCCGGATACGAAGGGTCAGTGGAAATATGTAACCTACCCCTCCGGCATACTTCAGACCTCATTTTTTAAAATCATTGGGGACGGTACAACTGTAGATATGGATTATATCTATACAGATGCAAGCTCCAGGCTGTCACCTCCGGTATTCACTCTCGGAGATTCCGCTGTTAATTTATACACATATGCCGGCTCTCCCCTGCCCACTACGTGTAACTTTACAGCAACAGATCCGGATATATACGATATCGTCCGGTATGACGCGGATAACCTGCCGGAGGGAGCCGTTTTAAATACGATGAACGGAGTGTTTACCTGGCTGCCTGTAACTCCCGGCTATTATTCCTTCGTTATCAAGGCGGATGACGGAACGACCATCTCCGCCAAAGAGGTTAACATCACCGTATCCGAGGACAGGGATGCGGCCATCGATGCAGTAGCGGCAGGCTATGATCCCGGCACCGTATATACCTCAAAAACAGATCAAATCTATCATGCGGCATATAATGAGCTTAAGGATAACGCTCTTAATATGACGGACCAGGTATTCAGCCAAAAGCTCTATGAGCTTTATGCTGCCGTATTGGGCCTGGAGGAGCTGACTCCCCGGCTGCCGGACGGCACGGTGAATTATGTTAATTTATTCGCTTCCTCGACCTTTGGCTCCCAGGCCGGTAATCTGGTTGATAATAATCCCGATTCCTTTGCAGGGTATTATCTATCGGGAGACCGTACCTTTTACATGGATTTTGGAGCAGATTACAGGATATCGGCCGCTGCTTTTGAGCTTCAGGTGAGATCCGGATTCCCGGAACGTATCGGCGGCAGTACCGTATTTGGCTCCAATGATAATGAAAACTGGATCAGGCTGACCCCCGGACTGACGCAGACCAATGATGAGATGCAGCGGCTGGATGTATCTGAAGAGCTTCGGGACACGCAGTTCCGTTATCTGAAAATCCAGATGATCGATTCCTCAAGTACAATGCTGGAAATCGCTGAATTGAGAATCCACGGGGAACGCCATGAGACAGCCAACCGGATTGCCTCCGTGTCCATAAGCTCCGAGGAAAGTATAAAAAATAAGATTATAATCGGAGATACGGTAAATTTGATCTTCCGTTCAACCGAAGTGATCCGGGATGTAAGTGTTGACATTATGGGCAAGCCCGCATCCGTGAACTCCACCGACGGAGTAAACTGGGTAGCCACGCTGGTTATGAGTGATGATATCC
>JAFADH010000048.1 GCA_023424995.1 Bacillota bacterium
CTGTCTCTCTTCTTAAAATACAAGCCAAATAGCGTAAAATGTAAGTAATATAAGCAATATATAGTTGTCAGCATGTCTCTCCGGCTGTATAATCAATTAAATTATTTAACCTGCTGCAGGGATATCAAGCCGGACAACATGGAACAGACAGAAAAGATATAGAGGCACACCTGAGTATAAGAAAAAAGTACGGTAAAGGAATGAACAGGGTATGGGAGCGCTAGCAGACTTCCGGCAGGAATACTACAGTACGCCATTGGGAGATGGAGACCTGCCGATTGAAATCACCGGTAATTATACGATCAGTGCCTGCTTAAAGGAATCGGAACATAAGCGGGTCTATCTGATTCTGCGTAAGACGGACGGAGCCAGGTGTATTCTTAAATGTCTTTCAGCAGCAAGCCAGGAGAAGCCGGAGGAAGAATACCGCATGCATTGTAACCTGACTCATGAAGGACTGGCATCCGCGTTTGGATTTATTCAAAACGGGGATCACAGCTACCTGATACGTGAATATATCGAAGGCAATACAATTACGGATCTGGTAGAGATGTCAAAGGAAGGAAGGCTTTCAGACGATCTGCTCCTGAATATTACCAGACAATTATGCAGGGTGCTTCGCTACCTGCATTCCCAGACTCCTCCCATCATACACAGGGATATCAAGCCGGATAATATTATAATTGATAATAATGGCAGGCTGAAGCTGATAGATTTTGGCATATCAAGACGCTTTAGTAATGAGAGGGATAAGGATACGGTAATTATGGGTACCGAATTCACGGCGCCCCCGGAGCAATACGGCTTTCAGCAGACGGATGCAAGATCCGATATCTATTCTCTTGGGATTCTCATGTTCTATATGGCAACAGGAAGCTTTGACATTAAGGAAATCGGAGCCTGCATTATATCAAAGCATATCGGAAGATGTATTAAGCGCTGCACCAGATTTGCACCGGAGGACCGTTATAGCAGCGTAAGACAAATAGAAACAGGGCTGCTTCTCGAGGGTACTCTGCTTCGTCATATCAAATTAGTGAAAGCGGCGGCCGTAGTCTTTCTGGCGGCCGGTGCTTTTATCAGCGGCAGCGTACTGACTATGGCTTATTATAAAGGCAGTGCGGAGGGTACGAAGCCTCAGACCTCCGGTGAGTATCAGGATAATACTGCTCCTTTGGACATATACAGTGATCAATACAGTAATCAATACAAGAATCAGCCGGAGGTTATGAGTGACGGCGGTGAAGCACCTCAGCCGGTGTCTGATGCTTCCGGGGAATATCATTTTACCTCCTCCTTAATCGAGGCGGCAGTAAGGAAAGAGCTTGGAAAATCAGCGACGGATACCGTAACACTCGGTGATTTAAAACAGATGACCAGGCTTTATATCTGCGGACAGCAGATTTATAATGAATGGTATGAGCTATTTACCTTAGGAGCTGCCCAGCATATGAATCCGGAGTATAATACCACGGGTTTATACCGGATGAAAGGGGATATAGAATCCCTGGAGGATATTTCTCATATGGTCAACCTGAGAGAATTAGCACTATATAATCAGAATATCAGTGACCTGACACCCTTGAAGGAGCTTACCTATCTGGAGACTCTGGGACTTGGATCGAATTATATTGCGGATATCTCCCCGCTTCAAGAGCTTGTGGGTCTGAGAACTCTGAATATCTCGGACAATGAGCTTAAAAATGACGACCTGCAGGTGGTGAGAGAGCTTCCGTTCCTGGAACGTCTGGATATCGGAGCAACGAGGATAACCAGTATCTATGAAATCAGGGACATAAATCTGAAGCAGCTGTCCGTTGCAGAAAATCTGATGGCAGATTTTGACGGGCTGGAGGAAATCACGGGTTTGGAAGGCCTGACTGCTTCAGGAGTAAATTATATGATTACTAAGGAAGCTGTTTTAAAGATATCAACTCTTATTAATCTAAAAGAATTATGGATCGTAGGCGGAGACGGATTTGATTTATCCCTGCTATCGGACATGACCGAGCTTCAGACGCTTGATCTGGTAGGTAATAAAGAATTTGATTTAAACAGGCTCAATAATCCGAGCCTGACCAATATAAGATTGGATTTTGTTGATGCTCTGGATCTTTCCGGTATCGAAAAGTGTATCAATTTACAGTATCTCTCGGTCAGATATTCTAATTGTACCGATCTGTCGCCCTTACTCCAGCTTCCTTATATAGAGGAATTAACCGTAGACAGCAGCCAGTTAGAGCAGGTGCATAATCAATTAGGAACAGTAGCCTTCGAACTGAATGTTCTGGATGACCGGTGAACTGACGGCAAAAAACTATGGACAGATACTGCAAAATGCTATAAAATATAGGCGTTAACCATGATAGAAGAAAGCATCCGGGCTTTCTTTTGTCATGTATGAAATTAAATTCGGAAAAGACAGGTTGAGATAAAGGAGAAAGACCATGGCAGAAGCAATGAAGGGCTTAAAGAGAAGCCACAGATGTACCGAGGTGTCAAGTAAGAATATCGGTGAGACGGTTACCGTGATGGGATGGGTTCAAAAGAACAGGAATAAGGGCGGAATAATCTTCGTGGATCTGCGGGACCGTTCCGGCCTTTTACAGATTATATTCGAGGAAAGTGACTGCGGCAGCGAGCATTTTGCAAAGGCTGAGAAGCTGAGAAGTGAATTTGTCATCGCTGTGGTGGGTAAGGTGGTAGCCCGTTCCGGTGCCGTGAACGAGAACCTGGCTACCGGTGATATTGAGATCAGGGCAGCCGAACTCCGCATCCTGTCCGAGGCGGAGACACCTCCCTTCCAGATTGAAGAAGGCTCCAGGACCAAGGAAGAGCTAAGATTAAAATACCGTTATTTAGATCTTAGAAGACCGGATCTCCAAAAGAACCTGATCCTTCGCAGCAAGGCCGCGACAGTGACCCGTCAGTTCCTGGCGGAAGAGGGCTTTTTGGAGATAGAGACACCGGTATTAACCAAGAGCACCCCGGAAGGAGCCAGGGATTATCTGGTTCCCAGCCGTGTTCATCCCGGTAATTTCTATGCACTGCCCCAATCACCCCAGATCTTCAAGCAGCTTCTCATGGTATCCGGCTACGACCGCTATTTCCAGATCGTGAAATGCTTCCGGGATGAGGATCTTCGTGCCGACAGACAGCCGGAGTTCACACAGATCGATATGGAGTTGTCCTTCGTGGACGTAGATGATGTCATCGGTGTAAATGAACGTCTGCTGCATAGGATGTTCCAGGAGAGCATCGGTATTGATATTCCGCTGCCGATTCAAAGAATGTCCTATGCGGAGGCTATGGATCGCTTTGGTTCCGATAAACCGGATATCCGGTTCGGCTTTGAACTTAAAAATGTATCAGAGGCAGTAAAGGGCTGCGGCTTCAGCGTATTCACGGGAGCGCTCCAAAGAGGCGGGTCCGTTCGCGGTATTAATGCGGAGGGACAGGCGGATATGCCCCGCAAGAAGATCGATGCCCTGGTGGACTTTGTAAAGGACTATGGTGCCAAAGGACTTGCTTATCTTGCCATCGACGGGGAGGGCTCCTATAAATCTTCCTTTGCCAAGTTCCTGACGGAGGATGAACTGAAGGCACTGACAGCTGCCATGAGCGGTAAGCCGGGAGATCTGCTGTTATTCGCAGCGGACGAGGATGACGTGGTGTTTGCAGCCCTGGGAGCGCTTCGGGTTGAAATCGCCAGGAACCTGGGACTCCTTAAGAAGGATGAATATAAATTCCTCTGGATCACTGAATTCCCGTTATTGGAATACTCCAAAGAGGAAGGAAGATATACCGCAAAGCACCATCCCTTCACCATGCCCATGGATGAGGATCTTCATCTGCTGGATACGGATCCAGGCAGGGTCAGAGCCAAGGCATATGATATTACCTTAAACGGCACCGAGATCGGCGGCGGTTCCGTGCGAATCTTCCAAAGCGACGTACAGGAAAAGATGTTCGAGGTGCTTGGTTTTACGAAGGAAGCCGCATATGAGCGCTTCGGCTTCCTCCTCAATGCCTTTAAATACGGTGTTCCCCCTCATGCAGGCCTGGCTTACGGCCTGGACCGTCTGGTAATGCTTATGGCCAGGGAGGACAGTATCCGTGACGTTATTGCCTTCCCGAAGGTCAAGGATGCCTCCTGCCTTATGACGGAAGCTCCGAACCTGGTGGAAGCAAAGCAGCTGAAGGAGCTGGGGATCGCACTTGACGCAGAAGAGAATAATATATGGAACAGATCATAGACCTGTTTCGCACAGGATATATCCAAGGGTATTATTTATTATATACCCAAGGATATATTCTTTTATATATCTTTGTAATGAGTGTGACCGGATTTGTCCTGATGGGTATTGATAAAGGAAAGGCAAGAAGAAATGCCTGGAGAATTCCGGAGAGAACACTGTTAGCCGCAGCATTACTCGGCGGCGGAATCGGATGTCTTTTAGG
>JAFADH010000051.1 GCA_023424995.1 Bacillota bacterium
TGGCGCCAATGAGTTATGTTATATAAAGTAATTTATTTGCTTTTGTATTAGCGGTCCTTGTACCGCTTACCTATTTGAATAATGGGAATAATAAGCATGGCCCGGGGGACTATGCCCCGGTCTGGTGAATAATGATAGCAATGAAATCAGTATCCATATAGTTATAACATCCTGAGATATTAACAAAACAATAAGAAGGAGGAACATATGAAACGCATTGCAATCCTATCCGATACCCATGGCCTGCTACGAGAGCATGTCATGGCTGAACTGGCGGTGGCTGATTGTATTATCCACGCTGGTGATATCAACACCCCATACATTGTCAATTCCATACGGCAGCTCGGAGAGAGCTATGTGGTGCGTGGCAACAACGACAAGGATTGGGCGGAAGCTCTGCCTAAAAGCATTGCCGTCACAATTGAAGGCGTGCGCTTCTTCATCGTTCATAATAAGAAAGATATCCCCAAATACTTGACAAATGTGGATGTGGTGGTCTATGGACACTCCCACAAATATTCCGCGGAGGCTATTAATGGAGTGCTGTTTCTCAATCCCGGCAGCTGCGGTAAGCGGCGTTTTGATTTGGAGATCACAATGTGCCGCATGACTGTGGACAAAGGGCACTTTCAATATGAAAAAGTGATGATTCCTTGTGAAGAGGGGTGGGGGAGCATATAGTAAAAAGAAATATGTGTTTCATATAATCAGTATTATAACGAAACATAAATAGGCCATTTTAATTTAAATGGCAGGCTGTCATTTGATGATGTCTTGAGTTAAAAAGTTGCATATAAAGCTGCTATTTTTAAATTCCGCTAATCGTTATCGGTTTAGATGAATACTATAAATCTTTTACTATCACATTTTAACATAGGGAAAAATGTTATTTTATGTCACATAAATACATTGGTTAACATAATATATACTGAAACTACTATTACACTTTTTGTGTTAAGGAGATAATATTATGTCTATGGAGAATAGTAAGATAGAGGCTCAGAATAAATTTCCGTATGATAAAGAGTACGAGTACCGTGATGAACCCGATAAATGTGAGAGCGAATGCGAAGAATATTATAAAAGAAAATGTGATGAATGGGTAAATTACTACGAAAGAAAATATAATCAATGCTGTGACGATTCGTACAGAGAATACTATGTGAATAAAATCAAAGAGTGTAAAGAATACTGGGCAATGGAATATTCAAAATGCTGTGAGAAGAACTGTCGTAAAGGTCCGGCAGGTCCGACAGGATGCACAGGGCCCGGCCCGATAGGTCCGACAGGACCAAAATACCCGGCAGGCCCAACAGGTCCGGCAGGCCCAGCAGGCCCGGCAGGTCCGGCAGGCCCAGTAGGCCCAGTAGGCCCGGCAAACCCAGCAGACCTGGCAGGTCTAGCTGGTCTCGCAGGTGTGGCAGGTGTGGCAGGCGTGGCAGGTGTGGCAGGCGCAGCAGGCGCGGCAGGCCTGGCAGGCTTAGCAGGAGCAAGAAGACCAAGAGGTTCGGCAATTGCGGGCATTGCACTCCTTACGCTTGTACTGTTGGTTGTGTCCATTCTCCTGCTGTTCCAATTTGGAGATACAGGAGGAGTATTGAATTATGCAGACTTCTATGCACTAATGCCGCCGGATAACGCAGTAACAGTTGCACCTGGTACAGATGTAAGCTTTCCGCAGGATGGACCTACCAGCGGTACTACTATAGTACGAACCGGTCCCAGCTCATTTAACTTATCTGAGATTGGAACGTATCAGATTTTATTCCAAGTAAGTGTTAGCGAAGCAGGACAGCTGATTTTAACTCTTAATGGTGTTGATCTGGATTATACGGTAGTTGGCAGAGCGACAGGAACTTCCCAGATAGTAGGAATGGCACTTGTAGATACAACAGTTGTTAATTCAATACTCACAGTACGGAATCCGGCTGGTAATGCAGCAGCCTTAACTATTACTCCACTCGCCGGGGGAACAAGATCTGTTTCGGCACACTTAGTTATTGTGCAAATCGAATAAGGAGAAAAGTAGTTAGTATTTCTACTATTAATATAGAATGCACTGTTCTGTTTTACCTCAATTCATTAACATTATAAAATAATCAAGATGAAAAGCTTTGGATTTTAGACTAATAAACATAAGAAGCATAAAAAAAGGATCGGTACAATTCCTGCCTATGTAGATTTTGTACTGATCCTTTTTAATCAAACTTGCATATAAATCCATAATACTATTTCAGTAGCCCGCACTTGACCTTTTCGCTGCCATGGACAGTTAAAAATAGTCGTTTTTTATTGTACATTTTAATACAACAATAATATGAGTAACGCTTTGATTAGCATATGATTGTGAAAAGATATTTACGGCAGAGATAATTCAGTATATAAAGTTGTCACATAAAGAAAAATTAGCTTACATTATATTATTTGATGGAAATTAATGTTATGTTTGTTATAATATGGATAACATGATACACTTTATATAATAAATGATATTAGATTATGGCTGTAAGCAGTTGAATGCTATTAGGGAAATAATAATATTGTTTTATATAGATGATAATTGCATATGGTTTTAAGCGTATTGATTTATAGGATCGAAGGGTGATAAAATATTGGCTGTTTTAACCGAAGAGCAAATAAAGAGAATTTATTTTAATAGTATTGGCGGGTTTCCGCCGGCTAAAATTATAAAGGAAGTCAAGGATTATAAAGGTGAGACTCATTTGTGTGTTGCCTGTACACAACTTGACTATCATTACAGTGAATTCGATAAAAAGCGGATTCTTGCCGAGTGGATTGACTTCTTGAGGATAAATACAAAAACTCTAAAGGCGCTACATTTTAACTCCCGAGTGTCACAGACACTGTTTGATGCAGCTTGCTGTCAGGAAAACTTGGAAGAGCTTCGGTTCAAGTGGGGCGCATACTCGGACTTATCAGCACTAGAAAGCTTGAAAAATCTAAAGTTTTTATATATCGGATCTGGCGCAGGGGTTCAGGATATAACAAGTCTTGGAAATTTGAAAAACCTTATTGTTCTTTATATTGAAAATTTTAAGCGAATTGAGGACTATTCTCCGATCGCCGCGCTTGATAAGTTGGAACAGTTAATAATCAGTGGACCTTTATACGGAAATACGCCGATAAAAGATTTTGAGTTTTTACGCGAAATGCAAAGTCTTGTTTCCATTCGTTTTCCAAATACAACCATTAGAAGAAAATACACCTCTGAAGAACTTGATTCTATTTTTACCAAATTTACACGCTGTCTATGATCACATATGGGATGCCAAGAAGTCTAAATAATTTGTGATCAGCCTGTATTTCGCTTTCTTAATAGAAGAATAATATTTATGATATGAAGCTTTCATTATGGCATATATGTAAAAAATAAGCCTGTTCAGCTCACGAGCAAATAGCCCCCACGCCATTGTGATGGGCTATCTACTAAAAGGGGAGGGTGCGCATTTGAAGTTTCATGCGGCTCCGTTATGTGTTATATGGTTCTCTGAGAGATGATATTTGAGGATTTTAAACTTATCTTCTTTCATCTAGTGATATTAGAATTGCGTATAGGCGAAGAAATAGTATAGGAGAATCAACAGAAATTAATATCATGTTCGATTGTACCTGGAGGAATTATATAGTAAGATAAATGTAGGAGTAATCGAGACGGGGTAAGGT
>JAFADH010000075.1 GCA_023424995.1 Bacillota bacterium
CCCTTCGGTGCCAATATCATATCTCCTCCTGGCGTGAATAAGACCATAAAGTGATATTCATATTTGTGATATTCATATTTATCTATTTAAATTATATACGAAAAAAAATATGTATACAAATTTTTTCTAAAGAAATACAAATATAAGATCACATATTCTCATTCGATGTGTTCATTATTTTACGATGCAGGGGATATATAATAAATATGTTATGTAAATCATATGTAATAATTCAGTATCTATAAAACATTAAAAAGATGCATTCTAATAAATCATGTGATTTGCCCTTTGAAAAATAAGAAAATTATGCTACTATAGAGGAAGTCAAAAGAAAATATATCAAGAAATTAACGATATGTCGTGTTTAGAATGAATGATTGAATATGAAAGGTGACCATAATGGTAACAGGCAGTAAAGAATTAATTAGAGATATCAATATGAATCTGGTGCTAGAAACCATCATTAACCACTCCTCCATATCAAGAGCCGCCATTGCGAAGCACCTGGGGCTTACGAAGGCAACCATCTCTGCGATTGTTCAGGAGTTAATCAATAAAAAGCTGGTTATCGAGATCGGAAGTGACGATACCAGCCTGGGAAGAAAGCCGATTCTGTTAAGTCTTCATAAGAAAGCCGGTTATGTCATCTGCATTGATATCGGTGTCGAGACCACCTCAGCATTAGTCTCCGATTTAACCGGGGAGGATTGCAGCTTAAAACAGATTAAGACACCAAAGAACGCTTCGAATATGGTACATGTCCTGATCGAACTGATTGAATCCATGAAGCTGCCGAAGAATGCACCTTACGGCCTGGTAGGCATCACCCTGGGAATCCATGGTGTTATCGCCGATAATCATGTATCCTTCGCACCGTATTACAATCTGTCCGGTATTAATCTTGCAGAAGGATTGGAGCAGCATTTTAATACGCCTGTTTATCTGGAAAATGAAGCAAATCTGTCCGTAATCGGCGAGAAAACCTTCCAGTACGATTATTCCAATATCGCTAATATCAGTGTACATTCCGGTATCGGCCTGGGTATTATCATAAATGACCAGCTGTATGCCGGTTACAACGGCAGAGCCGGTGAATTCGGACATACCATTATCGATGTTGACGGGCGTCAGTGCCCCTGCGGCAATAAAGGATGTTTTGAGCAATATGCTTCCGAGAGGGCGCTTATGCTTCAATATGCAAAGCTTAAGAACGTGGAAGAGGCACGCTTTGAGGAATTCAGCGATGCCTATCAGGCAAATGATCCCGACGCTGTCCGGATCATGGAGGACTTTATCAAATACATGTCCATTGGAATTAATAATATATTGAATGCCTACAATCCGGATATCGTTGTCATCAACAGTTCCTTCACCATCAATTTTCCCGATATTACAAAACGTATTGAAGAAGCACTGTCTAGCCGGATGAACAGCTATAGGCATATCGTTCCTTCGGTACTTCAGGATACTTCCATATTACTTGGCGGAATCTGCGTGGCTATCAAAGGCTTCCTTGGAGTTGAATTATTGAAGTTAAACCATATAGATATCCGTAGTTAAATGTATGTCAGCAGCCATAAATGCTGCGGTTTACCAATATCGGCAATCAACCCGCAGCATTCATATTTCGTATCATATCAGTTCATTTCAGTGCTTTTTAATTCACTTCAGTGCTTTTTAATTCATTTCAGTGCTTTTTAATTCACTTCAGTATTTTTTAAGTTCACTTAGTGCTTTTTAAAATCATTATTATCTATGACTTTTATTTAATCTTGTTCCTGGCTTTTTTTCTGCGCCTCCCTCTTCTTCCTGGTCATAACTCCGCCGATCCGGCCTGATTCCTTCGCTGTAAGTGATTTCCATCCGGTCGCCTTAACTTTATCCAGATACCCTAATTCTTCCGCAACCTCATACTTAAGCTTATCATCCGGGTCCAGGCTATTTATATCAATTTCTTTCTCGTTTTTCATATTGGCAGACACTCCTTTTGATTCCTCACTATTCCATCCAATAGCGCGGTTTTTTAAAGTGTACCCAACTTCTATTGATCTATTCGGATTTCTTTGCCCAGCGGCAGTGAATAGATTATCATTTCCTTTACCCTTTTCTGAAGCATCTGCTCCAGAGCTTTTTTATAATAATGAAGCTGCATCCTGTACCTGTGTATCAATTCACTTTCCTGCTTCACAAGATCCGATTTATAATCCAATAAAACCAGTTCTCCGTCCTCTTCAAAGAATACATCAATAATACCCTGGATCAGTATCAATTCTTCACTCTCTACACCCTTTAATACCTCGGATGCCTTAATTCCCATAACAAATTGCTTCTCTTTGTACAGCAAATTCAGGGAACGGGCTTTTCTCATGCGGTCAGCCACCTTACTGCGTGTAAAATGATACAGATAATCCAGTTTTAACTTCTTAATATCCTCCGGATTAATACGGTTTATGGATGCCATACGGTCCAGCTCGGCAAGGATATCCTCCTGCCTGCTTACCCTGTTCAGGTCAAGAAGCTCCAGAACCTTATGGTATAAGGTACCCCGGTCAGTACCGGTGGTCATGGCCTGTGTCTGTCGGATAAAGCCCGGTATTGTGGGTGTGATCTCCGGTATTACAGGTGTGATTTCCGATATTTCATCTGTTATAGGATCAAATCCCGCAAAATAATCTGCTTCATCTTTTATCGGCAGATGTGCGGCAGCATCTGCAAGCCTGCTATCTTTTTCTGTTTCCGGCATGTACAGCCTTACACTGTATTCCTCATCCTGGAACTGCCCCAGCTTCTTTAATTCCGACACAGTCATTTTAATCTTCAGGGCTGCTTCATTTCCATAGGGATATTTATATTCCAGCCTGGATTTAATTTCTTCCTTCAGCATGGCATTATAGGTCTGATCCGGATCAATGCTTTGTAATGTCTCCTTATCTTTTCTCATAAACAGCTGTTTAACAGCCTCCTGGCGGATCAGATCAGCCTGGCTGATGATGCATATGGCCATGCCATTGCCCTTTATCTCATAAGGCAGCTGATCTATATACGGTTTTTCTTCGATCTTATTCATCATAGCCGGCAATACCCAGTTCGTATAACTTTTTGCAGACAAAAGCTCGAAGAACGAAAATTCCTTCCGTTTTAATTCCTCCAGGTCCTTCAGATATCCGGTAAGGATCAGTTTCTCCCTTGCTCTGGTCATGGCTACATACAGAACACGAAGCTCTTCCCCCAGGTTTTCGATCTGGACCTTCTTCTGAATGAACTTTTTTAACAAGGTAGGGACCTTGGTCCTTGCCTTGCTGTCGATGTATTCCGGTCCGGCGCCTAACTCACTGTGAAGAATAATATTATTTCGAATATCCTGGGTGTTAAACTGCTTACTCATACCGGCAACGAATACGACCGGGAATTCCAGCCCCTTGCTCTTATGAATGCTCATGATACGCACCGTATCATCCTTCTCTCCTGAGGTGGACGCTTCTCCAAAGTCCACTTCATACTTATGAAGCCGTTCAATATACCGGATAAAGTGGAATAATCCGCTGTAGCTCCCTTTCTCGAAGCGGACTGCCTGTGATATGAGCATATCAACATTAGCCCTCCTCTGATCACCCGCAGGCATGGCACTCACATAATAGTAATAGCCCGTCCGGTCAAGCACCAGCTGGATCAGTTCATGGATCGGAGTATGGTTCACTATGTAACGGTATTCCCGCAGCTGTGCCATAAATTGCTCCAGCTTGGCACGCAGCTCTTCATCTCCGCCTTTCTCTATGTATGAGATAACAGCGGAATACATGCTGACCTTCCGATTGCCTGCCCTTATCAGGGCAAGCTCCGTCGCTGTCACACCGACCATGGGCGAATACAGCACACCCGTAAGGGGGATATCCTGCCTGGGATTATCGATAATGCGTAGCATATTTATGATAGTCATGATCTCCAGGGTCTGAAAATATCCCGTCCCTGTGTCTGCATAGGCCGGAATCCCTTCCTGCATCAGGGTATTCACAAAAGCTTCCGACCATCCTGACATACTGCGAAGCAAAATTACGATATCGCCGCAGCTTACCGGGCGAAGTGTCCTGGTATTCTTATCCATGATCAGCATACCCTTCATTGGATCGGTGAGTTCCCTGATCTTTCTCACAATCATCCTGGCCTCAATTTCCTTCTTCGTATAATCCGATTCCTCCGCAGCCTCCACTGACTGAGCAGCTTTATCAGCTTTTCCCGGTGAATTCTTTGCTATACCGGCTGCTACTGCCGCATCCGTACTCATTCCCGCCGCTTCTGCTGCTTCAGCGGTATCTTTTGACTTAGAATCAGAGGAATCATCTTCCTCATTATCGATCACCAGCAGGAAATCCACATCACATGCAGATATGGCAGCATCATATAATTCACCGTATTTTAAAGCGGCGGTCTCATCATAGATAATTCCTCCAACTGACCTTTGCATGATCTGTTCGAATATTATATTAACATAATCAATAACCTGTCTGCGGCTTCGAAAGTTCTTATCCAGATCAATTCTCTGGTAGAGATTGATCTGCCCTGTGGCATCGCACTCCTCATTCTTGTAACTTCCGTACTTCTCCATGAAGATCTCCGGCATGGCAAGACGGAATTTATAGATGCTCTGCTTCACATCGCCTACCATGAAGCGGTTCGGCCTTCCCATATCTTCTCTGGAGATACTCTTAAGAATCGTCTCCTGAACCATATTGCTGTCCTGATATTCATCAATCAGAATCTCCTCGAACAGTTCGCTTAATTCCAGGGCAGCCTGGGTCGGCGATCTGTCCTCATCTTCGTTAACAAGAATTTTAAGTGCATAATGCTCCAGATCGTTAAAATCTATCAGATTTTTTTCTTCCTTACGATGTGCAAATGCCTCCATGAATTCCAGCGTCAGATCAAACAGTACCTGCATTACCCGGTTCGCTGCCTGCATGTCCTTTAACATCTCCTCCGGAGATTGGAAGAAAAACTGATTGACCAGATCCTTCAGGCCTTTCTTCACTTCATCCCTGAGCTCCTTCACCTTATCCTTCTTCCACTGCTGTACCCCCTCTTCCTTCTTATTCGATAAGCGGTCAAAGGATATTCCGGAGAAGAGTTTGGATTGTTCCTCATAAGTATCTGCATTTCTCAGCTGCTCCAGCATACTGCGGTCCCATAACAATGCAGGCAGATAAGCGGACGGTCCGTCCGGTTCACTGCAGAGAGCTGCCGCCTTGCGGACCTTTTCCAGCAGGTCGCTTAAGACATTATCCACATAAGAAGCCAATTCCTTCATCCATGGCGTTTTGTACATATCCTCCGTAGAATCCAGCAGGAACATTTTCTTCTTATCCGCTATCCAGCTCTCTGGCCAGGGATCACTCATGGAAAAAGTATATAGCTGAAGAACCAGATCTTCTATGGGTGCATCTGATTTGGAATAGGAATAACTCTCGATAAATGTGAGAAAATCTTCTCTGCCCTCCTCATACCAGTGCTCCAGCAGATCGGATATCACGTCGGATTTCATCAGGGTCGTCTCAGAATCATCGGCAATCTTAAAGGACGGATCCAGATCGATCCGGTGGAAATAGTTACGAATCACATTCAGGCAAAAGCTGTGTATGGTTGTAATCTGGGCACTCTGAAGCAAGGATACCTGCTTTTGCAGATGCTGGTTTGCCGGCTCTTTAGCAAGCTTTTTATCAATGGCATTGCCGATACGCTCCCTCATCTCTGCCGCAGCCGCATTGGTAAAGGTCACCACCAGCAGACGGTCAATATCCATGGGCTTCTCACCCTCGGTTATCATACATATAATACGCTCAACTAACACCGCGGTCTTTCCCGAACCTGCTGCCGCCGAGACTAAAAGATTTTTATTTCTTGTATCAATAACCTTCTGTTGTGCTGTTGTCCAAGCCATACGAATACTCCTTTTCCTGATACTCCGCTGCGAACCCTCCCATTGTGTGCCTTTATAAAAATCCATTTCTAATACGCCGCAATGAGGTATCTTATTTTCAAACACAAATTGTCTCATAACCGTACCATGACTGACCGCGATCCAATACAAGCTTCATAAAATCCTCCTGACCAAAGTTACTATGTGCTGAGCAGCTCTATAATAACGAATATAAAAGTTTATGCATAAAGTCTCATATGCTATTATAATATTATAAACGCAGAAATCCTGGTAAACATGCAGCCGGGAAGTCATCATTTATGGCGCGTTCCGTTTTATTCCTCCGTTTCAGTATCGCCCCATATCTCAGCCTTAATTTCATCCGCTGATTTCTTTGCCAGGTTTCTGTAGGAATAACCAGGCAATCTGATATCGAAGCCGCAGGCACTTCTGTATTCGCAATACTTGCAGGCAGTCATATTGTCCTTCCGGTAAGGATTTAAACTGATTTCCCCTTCCAGGATCTGTCTGCTGTCTTGTGTCAGCTTATCATTCACATAATCTACCATGGATTGGATCTGCAGCTTCGTGGCAGCCACGGACCGCTTATTCAGCTCACCCTCCTTATTGGTCTCCACAGGGATGATATCCGATTTCGCGGATGCGGCCAGAGTTCCGTCCGGACCGGCCAGCTTATTGTCCATCAGGGCAATTATACTTTTATTCTCATTCACCAGGCCGTTCATGCGAAGGCTCCTGTAGATCTCCTCCTCCGGTTGGTCGGATTTTGCTACAATGGGGTCGTCAATATGATAATAGAAGATCCCCGCAGGAACAATCTCCTTATCCGGATTCTTCCTGCTCAGGTAATCCATAGCCGCACTCAGGTATACGGACAATTGCTGCTGGAGTCCGTAATATATACTGCTGATATCAAAGAACGTATTCCCTGATTTATAGTCGATTACCCGCACATATACCTTATCCTCATCCTCATAGATATCCAGCCGGTCGATCCGGCCGGTCAGAGTCAGCATGGCATCGGGAATATGGTTGAATTGCTGCTCATAGCCCATGGGTTCAAAGGCTCCCTGCCTGATCTGGTTACAGAGTGCCCACAGAGTCCGGATCGTGATACGTTCCATCCGGTCAATCATATATTCATTGCGGGCAGAGCTTCGAAGCACTGTACTCTCATACAGCTCCACCGCATGAGCGACACTCTCCTTCGCCCATTCCTCCCTCACCTTATCGGGAATCGTATGCCAGGTGTATTCATCCGTATCCAGCCGCTTGGAGAAATGATCAATGGCATTATGGAATATGGTGCCGATATCCGGTATCGCTAATTTGTATTCCTGCCGTTCCTCCAACGATAAGCCATATGACATAAAATGGGCAAAGGCGCAGCCTGCATACTTCTCAAGCCTGGTTACACTTCCCTTTAATTCCTGCCCGTATAACAGAGAAGCCGCCGCCTTTCCGATTCCCTTCTCCGTATTGACAAAGAAGGCTCCATCTATCATCTTATCAAGTACACGGCTCTTCGTCTCATCGGACCGGTAATTCAGATAGAGCTCCTTCCAAAGATCGGAGGTCTCTTTCTCATGAAAGCTTCTCAGTCCAGCCGCAAGATAATTCAGCCCGTTATCCCTGAGGACATGCTCTGCATCCTCCTGATTCTCATCTTCATCCTTTATGTCCAGCTTCGGGAAATATTGCTTCAGCTTGCCGATCAGAAAGGAGGGATTCACGGATTTGCCCTCATCATTCACCTTATGGTAGGTAATGTACAGCTTCTCCTTGGGCTTTGTCATGTTAAGATAGATATAGAACTGCTCCGTATATGCCTGCTGCCGTTTGGTAGGCGCCAGCTCGATTTCATTATTTATCAACAGCTCCCGTTCAATATCGGAGAGAATTCCACCGCTGCTCAGCGTCCTGGGGATAATTCCTTCATTCACTCCCATAAAAAACAGAACCTTAATATCCTTCAGCCTGGTCCGCTCCGTATCGCCCACCACAATCTCATCCACGCCCGGCGGAATGAGACCTACCTTTACCTCCACGAAGCCGGTATCCAGAATCTCCCCGAATTCTTTCAAAGTGCATGGTTCATCGCCTAACAGCAGCACCATCTGATCGTACAGATCCATGACAATCCGGTAGATCTGTTCAAATTCCTTCGCCAGGGACGGCATATTCTCCTCTAGGAACCATACACGGTATGCCTCCAGCTTCTGTTCTGCCTCCAGACGAACTCCCAGATCATACAGCGCCGCTGTAAAGTCCTTCAGGGTTCTCTCCTTCCCCTTCAGCACCTCATAGAAGGGTTCGACAATGGTCAAGACATATTCTCTGGCAATATTGATCCGGTCCATCTGTATGGCTTCCCTGGTCTTAAAGCCTCGGGTGAAAGGCTCCCGCCACCTCTTGATCCCACGGATTCCGGTAGCCAGAATATAATTCTCCAGCAGATCCACGTCCTCCTTAGGCAGGTCCGTAAGTCCTGAACGCAGGAACCGGAATACTCCCTCATAACTAAAATCTTCACCGGCCACTACAACTGCCGACCGTAGGAGCTCAACAAACGGGTTATTCAGGATATCCTTCTTATAATCGATAAAGCAGGGGATGCGGGATAAAGTAAATATCCTCTTTGCGATACGTCCATATTCCTTGATATTCCCGGATACCACTGCAATTTCCTGATAACGGTAACCCTCTTCCCGAATTAGACGGTTGATCTCTCTGGCCACATATCCCACCTCCGCATTCATATCCTTTGATGCATGGATGGAGATATCCTCCTGTTCTCCCTCATAAATCTCATAAGGATAGCGGAACAGGTTATGCTCCAGGCTTGACAGCGGAGGAGAATTACGATAACGGTAAGGTATTTTGGTATGGGCAGACTCCGATCCGTAAACCGGAGGATCTATCTTTGTATTATTATCCCCGGCAAGCTGATACAGCTTTCTGATCGTCTTCCTGCTCAGACCAAAGAGCTGGTGCTCCGGAGCATCGGGATCAATCTCTTCCCGCGGATCCAGGGTCACCGTCACCATGACCTTCCCGGCATATTGCAGCATCTTCGCCAGCAGCTGGTACTGACAGGGTGTAAATCCGGTAAAACCGTCCAGGCAGATCACCGTATCCTTAATCCACTCCGACTGGTCAATCACCTGATTCAGCACCACCAGGATCTCCTCCGCAGTTATGTAGCGTTCCTTCATGAAGCTGCGGAAACCTTCATATATAATAGAAAGGTCTTTCAGCTTCGCCGCAAGCACCGGCTTCTTCTCTGCAATTTGGAGCATCCGCCCAAAATCCTCAGCCTGTATGTTATATTGGTATAATTCGGATAATAATGATTTCAGCTCATTGATAAATCCGGTCTTCTTCACATTGGAACCAAACAGAATAAGCTCCTTGCGCTTCTGTGCCACAACCTTGCGCAGCACCATGCTCTTGCCCGTATCCTCCAGCACTGGATAATCAGTACCGCCCACCTCATCAAAGATACGGTAAGCAAAACGCAGAAAGCTCAGGATATCCACGTTCATAACCCCGTGCTCCGGATGCATGGCAACGATATCCTTCTGGGTCTGCAGGGTAAACTGCTCCGGTACGATCACCAGATAGTTTGTCCCCGGATTACTCTTAGACTGTTCGATTACCTCACGGTAGAGCTGATAGGATTTGCCCGAACCGGCACTTCCGAGAAACAATTGTAAGGACATAAAATATCCCTCCGTAGTACAGAATTATTCTGCATAAAATGTAATTAAGCTTAATACTATATATTAAGAAATAAGACATGAAGCAAAAATGCTTTGGAGGAAAGAAATGGCAAAGACAAAAATAGTCGTTATCCAATTGAAAGAAATCATATATACGGTGATTTTTGCAGCATTGGGCATTCTGTTGATCCTTTTACTCATCTTTATGTTCCGGGGTAGTAAGGATAAGAGTGACGAAACAGCCTCCACAGAGACTGAATTGTATACTGCAGGTACATATTCCTCCTCATTTGCTTTGAATGATATGGCATTCAATATGGTGGTTATCGTAGATAAATATCACATCCAGAATGTGAGCATTGAAAATATCGATGAATCCATAACCACGATGTATCCGCTGGTTAAGCCGTCCTTAGAAGCAATTGCCCTGCAATTATACAATGATGTTCCGATTGATCAGATCGAGGTTCAGGAGGACAGCAAGTTCACGGAACAGCTTTTGATTGATGCGATCGATACTGCACTGGAGAAAGCAAAAATCAAGGAATGATTCATCCGGATGATGATGTATAACCGGTACAGCGTTGCATAAGTTCCGTTTAAAAGCTATGCAATGCTGTACTATAAATGCTGTAATAATAATTACAGCATTTATTTATGTTATTGAAAATAGTCCGATCTGTTCAGATCAGAAGCTAATTGAAGATTTGATCCAAGCCGATCAGCAGCCCGGAAGCTTTAATGTAACCATAGGTTACGTTGCTCACTGCTGCACTTCATGTAATTTAAGTAATTATTCAAGTAAACTTGATACATTCTCTAAGTAAAATTATTTCGTCTGTTCATCCTGCAAGATATTTTTCATAAGGTGATATGGCATTCAGGAATATAATCCCAACCACTCCCGGACCGGTATGTGCTCCGATGGCACAGCCCACATAATTCTCCATGAAATCCTTACAGCCGTAAGCTTCCTTCAGCTGTTTCTGCAGAAAGGCTGCTGTGGAGGCATCATCTCCATGAACCACGCCGATCACCTGACGATCCAGTCCCGCACCGCGTTCTCCGACAATTTCGATCAGGCGTTTTAAAGCTTTATTCCTGCCTCTCACCTTCTCGATGGCCTCCAATGCTCCGTCATCATTTACCTGGATAATCGGTTTTATATCAAGAAGTCCGCCTGCGATGGCAGAGGTTCTGCTGAGGCGGCCTCCTTTAAACAGATATTCCAGGGTACTCACGGTGCACACTGTCTCCATATGTTCACAGTGCCATTTGATCCCCTCGATGATCTCCTGCTTTGCCGCTCCCTTCTTCTGCATGAGAAGGGCATAGTAAGCGACGATCCCAAATCCCAGGGAAGCACCTTTGGAATCTATGATAGTCAGGTCGAAATCCGGATATTTCTCAAGAAGCTCCCTCTTAGCCAGATTCGCCGCGTTAAAGGTTCCTGCTATTCCTGTTGAGAAGCAGATATAGATCACTTCGTCACCCTGCTTCGCGTAGGGCTCAAAATTGTCGTAAAACATGTGGGCATTGATATGATAGGTCTTTATATCCCTCCCGCTCCGAAGAATATCATAAAACTCATCGGTAAAGATCGTCTGTCCGTCAAAATAATCCTTCTCGTCAATTACCACCGGTGTCGGTATCACATGCAGGTTAAATTCATCAATCACCCATCCCGGGGTATCGGAAGCGGAGTCTGTTACAATCTTTAGTGCCATAATTAAATCCTTATCCCTTTCCTAATGTACGGTCATTTGTGCATAATGCACAGTCATTTACTCCGTGCATTATGCATGGTTAACTGATCCGCACACTATCCCTTTTGTCACTAACATTATCCAACCTTCTCTATATAAAATCACAATGATATTACAGCCGGTCAAGCTCTTTTATCCACAATGCCGGGGATGCATCGCTGGGCATCCGCAAATCGCCTCTCGGAGACACCGATACACTTCCCACCTTGGGTCCGTCCGGCAGGCAGGAGCGCTTGAACTGCTGCGTAAAAAATCTGTGATAGAAAATCTTCAGCCACTTTAATATGGTCCGGCTGTCATAGCTGCCGGCAAAAGCCAGCTTCGCCAGACGATATACCTTGGAAGGTTCAAAACCAAACCGTAGAACATAATACAGGAAGAAATCATGTAATTCATAGGGTCCTACGATATCCTCCGTCTTCTGTGAGATCTCTCCGTCCTTAGGCGGAAGCAGCTCCGGACTTACGGGAGTATCCAATACGTCATATAAAACCTCACGCAGCTTCTCATCCTGTGTGGTATCTGCAAAATAAGATACCAGATAACGTACCAGGGTCTTCGGTACGGAAGAATTGACACCATACATGGACATATGGTCACCGTTATAGGTCGCCCAGCCAAGTGCCAATTCCGACATGTCCCCGGTGCCCACCACAAATCCGTTATGCTTGCCGGCGATATCCATCAGCACCTGGGTACGCTCCCTGGCCTGGCTGTTTTCAAAGGTAAGATCGTGCAGCTCCTTATCATGACCGATATCACGAAAATGCAGCTCCACAGCTTCCCGTATCGGAATCTCCAATAAGGTCACTCCTAATCGCTGCGCCAGTGTAATGGCATTGCTGTAGGTTCTGTCCGTGGTTCCAAAACAGGGCATGGTGACTGCAATGATTCCCTTCTTATCCAGTCCCAGCATATCAAAGGCTCTGTCCGTCACCAATAGTGCCAGTGTCGAGTCCAGTCCGCCGGATATCCCGACTGCAACATTCTTTAAGCTGGTATGAGCCAGCCGCGTCTTCAGCCCCATAGCCTGTATACTGATAATTTCCTTGCAGCGTATGTCCCTTTTTGCTTTATCCGAAGGGACAAAGGGCGCCGGGTCGATATATCTGGTCAGAGGTATTTCAGGCAATACGCCGCTCTTATATTTATCACCCTGGAAGGAAAAAGGAATCACCTGATAGGAATCCGTATCCTGTCCCAGATAGGTATTCATCCGCCTGCGTTCGCTTCTAAGCTTTCCCAAATCAATCTCGCTTGATATGATGCCATTCTCAAACATCTCGGACTCCGCAAGCACCAGACCGTTCTCTGCAATAAGATTCTGCCCGGCGTATACCACATCCGTGGTGGACTCTCCTTCCCCCGCATCACAGTAGATATAACCGCATACCAGCCTGGCAGACTGGCTCTTCACCAGTTCCCTCCGGTAAGCCGCCTTGCCGGTAAGCTCATCGCTGGCGGACAGATTGGCGATTACCGTCGCTCCGGCGATGCAATGTGATATGCTCGGTGACCTTGGAACCCAGAGATCCTCACATATCTCAATTCCAAGAGTAAATGCCGGCATATCCGTACATTGGAATAATATCCGGGAACCGAAATATACCTCCTCACCCATAAAATCAACAGGAACAGGCTCCGGATTACCGGAAGTATAATGTCTGGCTTCATAGAATTCCGTATAATTGGGAATGCTCAGCTTTGGGACCAGACCCAGGACCTTCCCGTTCTGAAGGACTGCCGCCGTATTATACAGCTTATCCTTGACCTGATAGGGAAAGCCCACCACAACGACAGGTTCTCTTCCCGCAGTATATTTTGCAAGCTCCTTCACACCTTCCCTGGCACCACGCAGAAGCACCTCCTGAAGGAACAGATCGCCGCAGGTATATCCGGTCACCGAAAGCTCCGGGAATATGATCAGCTTATTCCCATTGCGGTCCGCTATATCAATTAATTCTTTTATTTTCTCAACATTATGTCCGCAATCGGCAACCCGGATTACCGGAGTCGCTGCCGCGGCACTTATAAATCCATGCTTCATAATCTCCCTGCTTTTCCGGAGACAATCGTCTCCCCGTTATAGGGATGACCATCTCCGCTCTTTATAAAGATAGTCCCCGCTTTATTCCATCCGGCAATCCTGTGGACCGGTGTTATCTCTCCGGCTTCTTATAATTTATAAAGTAATTATCCGGACTGCTTTATATAAATTATAAAAGTCTATCCGGAAAAACACAAGAAAAAAATCGAATTGGGACAAAGCTGTGCCCTGCCAAGCTCTTAAGCTGAAAAAAAGCGGCCATTGGCCGCTTTCATCATTCGTATTATACCCAAAATGCCGTTTCCCGTATTTTGACGCCTAGCCAAGCTAGGTGGGTAACCGCACATAAGCTTCTGCCTTCCACTGACATGGTGGCCTGACATCCACTTACGAATGTAGGAATCCCTTTTTAATCATGTAGGTTCAAAATCACAGGAGTGTCGCACATCTCAGGAATTTTTGTAACTTTATTATAACCTATTATCCACTATTTTTCAAGTTTTTTTGCTTGGAAATACCAGGAGAATAAACCAGCTCGTCCGCTAACAGGCATTTATATCCATCTCATGTACCGGGAAAGTGAATGTAAACCGGGTACCTTCACCCGGTGTCGAATCCACCTCAATGGTCCCTCCGTGCTTAATCGCGATCTGCTTTGCAATAGCTAATCCAAGTCCGGTCCCGCTTGCATTCTGCCTGAGATTCGATTTATAAAACTTTTCAAAGATATAATTGATATCGGATGGTTCAATACCGATACCTTCATCCTGTATGGATACTTTTATTTTGTCCGACTTTGTCAGATTTATGTGTACGGTTTTATTTTCCGATGAAAACTTAATTGCATTATCAAGAATCACCATGAACATCTGACGCAGACGGTCGTAATCACCCGGAATCATCGATACGGGGCTATCCTTGGTCACTTCAATCCTTATGTTTTTCTTATCCGCAATGGCCCCTGCGCTGCGGATGATGTCATCAAATACCTGCTGCAGATTCACCGGTTCTTTTTCAATGGCAAAATCAGGATTCTGCATCTTAGATAAGGTAAGAAGATCCCCCACCAGACGCTCCATGGATTTACACTCGGAAAGCATGCGCTCGTAGTACTGTTCGATCTTATCCTTCTCCTGGACCACACCGTCCGAGAGAGTCTCCGTATAAGCCCTGATCACGGTAATGGGAGTCCTGAGCTCATGGGATACATTAGCAAAGAAATCGAACCGCATCTGATCCAGCTTCCTGCGTTCGATATCATTCTCCAGCAGCTTATCCGACAGGATATCCACGGTCTTGGCAAGATCACCGATCTCATCATCCCGGTTGATGCCGGTCTTGCTGTGATAATTGCCTGCTGCCAGCTCCAGGGCTGTTATACGCATTCTGGATATGGGCAGGGATAGCCCGGTGGCAAATAAAATCACCACGATAAATGATATTCCGAGAGCTACCACCGTACTGATGACAAATACATACAGGCTGCTGGATACAAAATCCTGCTGCTCCTGGAAGGGCTTCTTAACAAGTACGGCTCCCACCGCCACGGTCTTATCAATGCCATAGATCGGGTAAGCGACCACCATGGTCTGACGTTCTTCCAATTCATCATAATAGATCTGGCTGTCCGGTTCCCCTGTAAATGCCATGTCCAAAAGCTCCACAAAATTGGACAGCTCCGGTGCCGCCTTGAATACCTCGTAGCTGTCGCTGTTCTCCAGGCTGGTATTCATCCGGTTTTCCACATAAGGATTGGAGACCGTGTAGATATCCCAGTTATTAACTGTTGTGATCCGGTCAATATCATCCAGATATCCGTCATATTTACCGCCTACAATATATTCCGTTGTAATATTGCTGAGCTCCTTGGCCTGGTCCAGCATCTCTTCAATATTGTTCTTTTCCGTCATATCGGAGAAAAGCTTCATAAAAATCAGGCATATTAATACCGCAGTGATGATTAACATCACTGCGTAATTTAAGTACAGTTTGAAAAATAAACGGTTATAGACCTGTACATTATCCTTACTCGACATTACAAACCCTCACATGTGAAATAGACTGCAGCTTCGGCTAAAGGCCCGAAAACCGTACTTCTCTATTTCTCTTCGATTTCGAACTTATATCCGACACCCCAGATCGTCTTAATATTCCAGGCGGGATGCTCTACCATATCAAGCTTGGAGCGCAGACGTTTGATATGGGAATCCACCGTTCTGCTGTCGCCGAAATAATCAAAGCCCCATAAGCTGTCCAGAAGATTATCCCTGGTAAATACTTTATTGGGATTGGTTGCAAGGGTCCACATGGTTTCAATTTCCTTCTTGGTAAGCGATATTTTATTGCCACCAATATGTAATGTATATTCATCCAGATTAATTTCCAGATTACCTAATGCCAGAACATTACCGGATACGGTTTCTTTGGAAGCCTTGGTCATTCTTCTCATGACTGCTCTGACTCTTGCCATCACTTCTCTTGGGCTGAACGGCTTTACGATGTAATCATCAGCACCGATATCCAGTCCCATTATCTTGTCAAAATCCTCGCCTCTGGCTGTGATCAGAATAACCGGTACATTCGACTTGCTTCGAATCTTTCTGCAGACCTCATATCCGTCTTCCTTCGGCATCATCACATCGAGCAGTACTACTTCCGGATTGAATTGGTGGAACATCCGGATGGCCTCTTCTCCGTCTGACGCTACAACCGGTTCAAAGCCTTCCATTCTGGAGTAAGTAGATAAAATGTCTGTGATGTCACGATTATCATCAGCGATCAATATATGCTGCATACCAAATCTCCCTTCATAGTTCTTTTTCCGTTTTGTCTCGCGTATAAAAAACCTCATTCAAAGTAATTATAACTGATATAATCTACGGTAACAAGTAGAAAAACTTTCAAATATATTGACATACTTTTGACACATTTATTTCTATAGAGTGACATTATTCTGACAAAAACCTGTGGTATTATAATTCCAGAATAGATAGGATGTGACAAAAGGATTTCCAGGATTCGGAGGAATTGCCATGGCAAAAAAGCTATTAAGTAAATGCTTATTCTGGTTTGGCATGCTCTTTTTATTTACTTCACTGTTTACACTGACCGCAGACAGCTCTACGGCGAAAGCGGGCCAGGTGGAGGTTAATAAGGAAAGCGATTACAGGCTGAATGTTAAGAGCATTACATTAGTAAAAGGCAAAGCATATACCATCAAAGTATATAATTTAGGCGAAAACGCAAAAGTAAGCTATAAATCCGACGATGTGGAAGTTGCTTCTGTTAGTGACAGTGGCGAAATAGCTGCTAATAAAGTAGGTACTACCATTGTAACGGCCCTTGTTAAAGACGGTTCCAATACCACTCCTTTAACCTGTGAGGTTACTGTCGGGCTTCCGGCCTTCAGTGTAAAGCTGACCAAGTCAAGATTAATCATGGGACTTGATAAGACGGATTTCCTGAATGTTATATTAAAGCCGATCAACACAGTGGAAAGTGCCAGATTTTCCAGTTATGATTCTCAAATCGCATCGGTAAGCACAGCCGGACGGGTTACAGCAAAGAAAACAGGTTTAACCTACGTATTTGCTGAAATCGAAGCGACCAATGCAGACGGAACCCGCAAGTACTCAAAATGCACGGTTATCGTAATAAGCCAGGAAGATGTTTCTTTATTGGAGACCTATTTCAGCGATCACCCGGAATTGGACTATGCAGCAGAGGACGATGTAACCAAAGCATTATATGAATATTTTAATACAAAGTATTCCGAATCATCATCTTCCTTTATAAGCAGTCTCAATCAGTTCTTAGATGAAAAGCTTAATCTTGGCAATCTGAAAGCCTTAAGGGATGCTGATCTTGCCAAGAGCCAGACCAATAATTGAAGTATTTTATAACCACTCAGTCAAAAATCACGCATACTACTAATTAGACGCAGCGCAGGACCAATACGTTGCGTCTTTTTGTGTGGTAATTTATACCAAAGTTTTGAAGATTTTATTATTGAATTTTAACAAAACCATATTTTGTTTTATCTTTGCATAGCGATAAGATTTATTAGTACCATTTAATATGTTTATGTTATACTATATTAAACAAAGTGGAAAGGCAGGTATCTAAATTGAAATTCACATTTGCACATAATAATTATAATGTATTTGATCTGGACAAATCCCTTAAATTCTACGAGGAAGCATTGGGCTTGAAAGAGACAAGACGCATTATCCCCGCTTCCGGCGAGTTTATCATCGTATATCTGGGTGACGGTGTAACCGGCCATCTCCTGGAGCTGACCTGGTTAAAGGATTGGGACCGCCCCTATGAGCTTGGGGACAATGAGATCCATCTGGCATTCAGAACTGATGATTACGACGCAGCCTACAGCAAACATAAGGAGATGGGATG
>JAFADH010000128.1 GCA_023424995.1 Bacillota bacterium
TGTTACAGAAAGCCGATATTATGAATTTCACTATACCTTTGAATTTGGTGCGGCCACAAGTATTATTCCAAGAACTGATAAAGCGCCAGGCAATTCCTGTCTACCAAGGGGATATGAAACAATACGGGGCTACGGCATGAGATCAATCGCTCTTCACTTGAACTTATGCGGCAGAAGGAGGCTGCGTGATTTTCTGACAAAAGCTATTTAGCAATCATGAACTAATAAACACATTTTGGGGATGGGCAGGGCGGCTGGGCAACATGCCAAGCTCTTGAATGAGCTAATGTATATGTGGGCTGATAAGAAAAGTCCCGATGGAAAATTTAAGGAGATGATTGGGCATACTCCACTTCAAGTCATTGTAGGTTCAATCATTGGCATACTTGGAGGAGATATAACAGCATATTCCCAATGCGGCGGGATTTATCTTACAATGCCAAAAGACAGTAGTTTTATATTTGATGCGAATACGCATAGCGGCAATATCAGAACGACTTTTCCCGATTTTTTAGCCGGCACGGAAACAACAGCAAATGGCGCTATTGGTGGCGAAACAGGAATAACCATAGACCTTTCCACATCATCCGGCAATATTGAGGTAACACGATGAACGAAAAACCAAGCAAACTTAGCAAAACACAAAAAAAAGCTATTGCCTTGTCCGTTGTAGGCATCATAATAGTGATAGTAATCACACTATTATTTATGCCTTATTTTGAAAAGCTGTACAAGCCGGATTATCAAGAAAAAATCAAAGAATGGATAAGCTCTTTGGGTGTCGACGGATGGTTGGTTGTATTCGGTATTCAGGCTTTACAAATTGTCATCGCGTTCATTCCGGGTGAGCCTATTGAGATTATTGCTGGAATTTTATACGGTACTTGGGGCGGGTTGCTATTATGCCTGTCAGGTTGTGTAGTCGCTTCCACTTTAGTTTTTTCGATTTCTAAGAAATGTGGCACATCTCTCCTATATAAGATGTTTGGAAAAAATAAAGTCGATAATTTTGCTTTTTTGAAAAACAAAAAAAGAGTTGAAACAGTTAGCTTTATTCTATTCCTTATTCCGGGTACGCCAAAGGATATGCTGACATATGTAGCTGGGGTCAGTAATCTGAAGCTAAGCAGATTTTTACTGATATCTACTTTTGCCCGCATTCCGTCGGTAGTATCCTCTACTCTCATAGGTTCCTCAATGCGGCAGGGAGATTGGGGTATAACAATAACAATCTTTATCATTACGGCAATTATCGGCATATTGGGGATTCGTTTTAATGATAAAATAATGGAATTTTACCGGAATAGAAGACACACGAATTTGGAATAGGCTATGTTCAGTCTACAAAATAGCAACATTAACAACATAAGGTTATAATATGTTTGATAAAGATAAGTAAGGAGGATGTACTATGAACAAAATTCTATTGATAGAAGATGATGAAGCTATTGCCCGTTATTTAGAATTGGAGCTTAAACATGAAGGGTACACGCTTGTTATTCGGGGCAATGGAAAATCCGGCTTGAACTGCGCCTTAGAAGAAGATTTTGATTTGATACTACTGGATATTCTGCTGCCAGAAATGAGCGGATTGGAAGTATTACGAAAAATTAGAAAAGAAAAAAATACGCCTATTATTATGCTTACGTCTAAAGGGGAAGTGTCCGATAAGGTGGCCGGGTTGGACAGTGGCGCAAATGATTATATTGCAAAACCTTTCTTCATGGAAGAATTGCTGGCAAGAATACGTGTTGTTTTCCGAAAGGATAAAACAGATAACATTCTCCAGTATGCAGAGCTGCAACTACATGTTTCTTCTCGGACTGTTACCGTAGCCGGAGAGGAAGTCCAACTAACAAAGAGAGAATATGACCTGCTTGTATACCTGCTGAAAAATAGGAATATTGTTCTTTCACGGGACAAAATCATTGAAAGTGTCTGGGGGTTTGACTTTTATGACAATACAAATGTTGTGGACGTATACATCAAAAGTATTCGTCAAAAATTGGAACCCCTCATGCCGGAACGGATGATACAGACAGTCAGGGGGGTAGGATATGTTATCAAGGATAAAATCTAAAATCAGTCAATCCATTGTTGTAAAATCCACTATTACCAACATTGTGCTGTTCGGCTTCATATTTTTAGCTTTAGGTATTGGTATATATCAAGCGTTTTCAAGCATTATGTTTGAGGGCGCAACGTTGGTATTGGAAGATCATTCACAGGTAATCAGCGAATTTATTGCCAAAGAAAAAATGGATATGCTTCCCTCTTATGCTGAATACAGCGCTATTGCCGTTACTATGTCACCCGCAAGCGGGGGGCTGACTTCCCCGGAAGTTGCGATTGACGGTGTAGAGATTATATATCGGTTTGCAGTGCAAAGTGAGCAAGCAAATTATGATGTGGTTATCACGAAAACGCTGGCAAATGAATGGAAATATATCCGTGCTATGTTAATTCTGTTAATAGGAGTATCGGTTATACTGGTCACATTTATCCTGTTTATTACAACAATCACTACTAAGCGCACCGTGAAGCCAATCCATGAAATGATTGACACCATAAATAACGGCGGGTTGGATGTGCGGCTTGATGTAGCAAACTCTCAAAATGAATTAAAAATATTAGCGGAAACATTCAATGAACTACTGGATAGGATTTGGAAAACCTATCTAAATCAAGAGCAGTTTGTTTCAGACGCTTCACATGAATTGCGAACGCCCTTGCTTGTCATACAGGGGTATTCGGACTTGCTGGAACGGTGGGGTAAAAATGATGAAGCTGTTCAAACGGAGGCGGTTGCTTCCATTAAGCGGGAAGCGGTATACATGAATAAGCTGGTAGAGCGCCTGCTCTTTCTGGCTAATGCCGACCAAAACCGTATGAAAATAGACCTTAAAGAAGTAGACCTGCCGGAATTATTAGACAGTATTATACATGATTCCATACTTATTGATGATACTCACACCTATAAGCTGGAAACAGAAAACCTTCATATTAGGGCTGACGCTTCCCTTATTAAGCAGTTAATACGCATTCTGCTGGATAATAGTGCAAAGTATTCTATGGTTGGTGGAGAGATTAACGTCAGGGCTTATCAAAAAGATAAATATATATTTATTGAAGTAGAAGATAATGGCCCTGGTGTATCGGAAGAAAAGCTTGCACATATTTTTGAACGTTTTTACAAAGCCGACAATTCCCGAACGCGAAAAAATGGTGGTACGGGGCTTGGCTTATCCATAGCAAGGTGGATTGTAGAGGAACACGGTGGGAAAATCCATGCAAAAAATACGGCTGAAGGATTGTTGATAACAATTTTATTCCCGCGTATTTCCTAAAGTGCATTAGCCTTAATTATGGATAATGGCTATTTCCGGACTGTCCCTCAAAATCAGTGGGTGATGCAATTCCCTTTTCCTATAAATTAAAAATAAACTGCCAAATCCTGAGGCTTGGTAGGTAACTAAATGCGTGCTTTTAAGGGCCTTCCAATGGCAGTTATGCGATTGGAGGGCCCTTTATGCGCAAAAGAGCTATCTATCGGCTATGCTTTAATTTACACCCAATGCCTCCCGTGCGGATGCCAGCCAAGCAGGTTCTTCGCTGCTATTATAGCTTGCATTGCTGCCTTTAAATGTACCATTTGCATCCCAAATATACTCTGCCATGCCTACATCATCTGGAGTTCCACCAATCAAGACAACATGACGATAGCCATTATTGTCTACTGTTTCATATTGGTAGTATGTCTTTTCTGAGCATTGATCTGTGATGTTGGCATTGGAACCATCCAAAACAAAGTATATCTGGCCATCCCGAACTTCTACCGGGTCGTTCACAAAGCCCATATCCATAGAAATATAATTATCTCCGTTGGCATCTTTGCCTTCTTCAATATGTCCGCCGCCCAGCAACTGTATAATTTGACTGCCATAAGCAAAGCCGGCTAAGGCCAACGACGAGATGAGAACAGCAGCGACAACGGCTGTACGAACTGAAAATTTCTTTCTCAACACCGGTTCCTCCTTAATTAAATTGCATTTTACTTTTTGTATGAGTTCGGTGTCTGGTGTTTCCGAACTTCTTAGGGTTTTTTTGAGCAAAATATCTACCTTGTTATTATTCATATCAGTCTACACCAATCCTTTCTCAACGAGTTTTCTTGCCTTGAATAATCTGCTTTTCACAGTACCAACAGGGAGTTTTAACGTTAACGCTATATCTGATAGACTCATTTCCATGGCATAATACAGGAGGATCGGGATTTTAAATTTATCGGGCAAGGCTTTAACTACCTTGCGGACAATACGGATTTCTTCCTGTTCCATAAAAGTATCTTCCATTTCAACGCCGACGGAAATATTTTCATCCAATGGTTCAATGGGCGCCAGTCTTTTGCGACGTGCGTATCTGCGTTTCCAACTCTTCCAGATATATAACGAAGTGGAAAAAAGGAAACTTTGTGGATTATCCAAAGCACTTTCTTTAGATTGATGTTCAAACGCCCTTAAAAATGTTTCTTGAAATAAGTCGTCAGCATCCTCCTTGGAGTATGTAAGACTTCGGCAAAACCGGTAGACCGAATTGCCATACTCATCTATTAAAGCAGTAAAACTATTATGTGTAATTGTTTGATCAGCTTTTATTGCGCGCAATATTTCCACTTGTACCCTCCTTTCAAAATCCCGTACACCTGTAAATAGTCGCGAGATTTCAAACGGTTCATTTTTTATAAAAAAATTTTTTACGTATCTCTGTACTTTCCGTAGTAAGTAGAATGATTTTACTGTAACTTAGCTTATTCAATATATCACACTGCTTAGGGGCTTGTCTTTATTTACATTACCTGTCTATTGGCAGTCTATTTTGTTGTTTTGGTAGTTGCTTCCTTATGCACTCTGCGCATTGACGGAAGGTATGCCATAAGTTAAATGAAGAAGATTTAATATATAACGTGCAAACCTTGATTTGTAAGGCTTTGAAACTTATTAAGTAAAACACGAAAGTAAGGGGTGTCAGGCTCTGACTCAAGTTTGAGCTGGGACAAATTAAATAGAAAAACAAACAGGAAAAGGTAGAGAGGATAGATTTATAAATAAAAATGTATTATAATACCAAAGGATAGAAGTTTATAATAATGAATTAAATCATGGATTGTAAAACATATAACGGCGTAATGGGAGATGTAAAGGAGGATAATCATGAAATGTAATATTAAATTCATGAGTGTTATGCTATTGTTATGTACCGGTGTGTTTCTCAGCGGATGCTATTCTGATAGAAAAATAAGTGAAAATTAATTTAAATCATAGAAGGGTGACTATATTCCAACTCTCTTAAATATGGAGGAATTATATAGTTGCTGCTCCTCATTATGATTAAACTATAGCGGCAGGCGGCAGAGAAGGTACGGCACCCTTGAAAGGAGAATAAGCTCCATGAGCAAAATTTATGAAATATTCGGCAGTGATGCCCATACTATGACAAAAGAGCTAATGGAGGCAGGAGAGGTCATTGCTAAAATTCCATCTGGCATTGAGGTAGCTCTTAAGCCCAACCTGGTGGTTGCCAAATCTCCGGAGTCCGGAGCGACTACTCATGCGGGTGTCCTATCCGGAGCCATTGAATATCTTCGAGAGCATGGTATCCGTAACATAAGCATTATTGAGAGTTCCTGGATTGGGGACAATACCGGGCGGGCCTTTAAAGCCGCGGGATATGAAGAGATCAGCCGCAGATACGGCGTTGGGCTATACGATCTTAAACATGACGAGACACGAACGGTAGACACTCCGATCCGGCCTATGGAAATCTGCAGCCGGGCGCTTGATGCCGGATATCTTATTAATCTGCCTGTTCTTAAAGGCCACTGCCAGACCGTCATGACCTGTGCGCTGAAAAACTGTAAAGGATGCATTCCCGATAAGGAAAAACGGCGCTTTCACGCGGAAGGGCTTATGAAGCCGATCGCTGCATTAGCCAGCGCTTTACGCCCGTCGCTTACTATTGTAGACAGTATATGCGGCGACTTGGACTTTGAGGAAGGCGGGAATCCCGTATTCACCGGACGAATGTATATGGGTGAGGATCCTGTTCAATTGGATGCCTACGGGTGCCGGCTTATGGGGATCTCTCTTTCTGATGTACCCTATATTATGCTGGCTGAGCAATGGAGTGCAGGCTCTGCTGAAATCAGAGACGAAGACATTATCCGGCTGAATAGTCCCGATTATATCAAATGTTATCCGGAGCCAACCGCAAAAGTGAAACGGCTTACGGCCAATATCTGTGAGGATTCTGCATGCTCGGCCTGTTATGCAGGATTGGTACGTGCGCTGTACATTTGCGACGGAAATCACGGAAATCCGATTGCAATAGGGCAAGGCTGGAAAGGCAAGGCTTTTAATGGCCTTGGTATTGGCCGCTGTTGTGACGGCGCTCTGAAGCAGGTAAAAGGCTGCCCGCCGACTGCCGAGGCTATTGCTTCTGCAATTCTGGAATAAGAAAACATACACAGTCTTTAATTAAAAATATTTGTACATGGAATGAAGCTTATTTCTAAAGCTGAACGTCTTATTATGTTTCTTGAATTAGGAAATTTTTAATAACTAATGTAATAGATGAATCGGAATTTACAGGAGGTGAACAGTGGCACAGGAACAACGCATTAATTCGTTTTACAATATCGATAAAAATATGGTCGGTATAATGCTCAAAGCTTTTGATAAATCAATGGTTGTTGAAGCTGTAACGCCAATTCACAGCGGAATGAGCACAAGTAATTACTGTATTACAGCCGGGCAAAGGAAATATCTTCTTAAAATTTATTCCGGTAATGCCGGAAATATTGAATTAGTAATGTATGAATATCTTCAAAAACATATTCGTATACCTAAACTGTATTATTATGATAACAGCCAAAGAATCTGTCCGTATCCTTATGCGATAATTGAATACATACATGGAGAAACGCTTTTGGAATACATTAGACGAAATCGCTGCTACTCAACAGAAATAGTGTATGATATCAGCCGGATGTTATCGGTAATCCATAAGAAAAATTATCTTGAAAGCGGGTTCCTTGACCGGGAATTGTGTCTGGTTAATCCTTGGAAAAGCACAGGAGAGTTTATATTTACTATGCTGGAGGGGAAACCCGGAGCTCGTCTTTCTCGCTCTGCCAGTGATAGTTTAAAGACATATTTAAAAAAGAATAATGATATCCTCTGCCGAATTGACAGTGATTTTGTTTTATGCCATGGTGATATGGGATATGGAAACATCTTGATATCGGATGGTATCGTATATTTCATTGACTTTGAGTATGCCATGGCGGAAAGTCGATACAGAGATATCGGAAAATTTTTTCGAAATAAAGCACCTGATGTTCAGCAATATATAAATGAAAGTATTTATAAGGCATTCGCTGAGGGGTACGGCAGGCTTCCGTCTGACTGGCTGCAGCTTGCAAAGCTTGCAGACATTCCGGTTATGCTTGGACTTCTGAATATTGATACTGCACCGCAAGATTGGGTTGATGATATCGAACATGATATTATGGAAGCAATCAGATAAATTTCTATATATCCAGTCATACTTTTCACTATGTTTATTAAAACCAGTAAATTTAAAAAACAAATATAATTGCTGAATTAGGAGTAGTAGTTCAGATCATTTATATTCAAGACATTGATTCAACGGTTAATATACCGTTAACTTTTAGGAGGTACTTCTGTGAAAAAAGACAGCTCAACTGAATCTTGGGGTAAAATTGAAATGACTAACGAATGGATCCAACTTGCACAAACAAATCCGCATAGAATACACTTTATCATGCCGTTCACCTTTAAACAGCTTGGAGATGTTTCAGGTAAAGTTATATTAGATTTAGGTTGCGGCGAAGGGGGATACTCAAGGGAATTGGCACGAAAAGGCGCAATAGTTACTGCTGTTGACTGTGCCGGAAACGCAATAAAATATTGTATATCTAAAGCCGAGGAAGAACAATTAAATATTACTTATCATGTACGGAATAGCTGTGATTTATACGATATCGCCGATGATACCTTTGATATTGTTCTGTCTTCCATGATGTTAATGGACTGTGAGGATTTTGAAGGAACAGTAAAAGAAATAAAACGGGTATTAAAGCCGGAAGGAAAATTATTTGCAAGCGTGTGCCATCCATGCTTTCACTATAGCGGCGGTATAGGACGGCAGGACAAAGGGATTGATAAAAAAGTTGTTGTGTCGAATTATTATCATCCAACCGAATGGGAGGCTCCGTTATCGTCAGGAAGTGAAAAAGTTATATGGAGACACCGAACAATACAAGATTATGTTAAAACATTTATTAAATGCGGATTAACTATAACTGACCTAAGTGAACCTGTTCCCACTGATGAGCAGGCGGCGATAACAGTAGATATTGCTTGGATGCAGAAAATCCCGATATTTTTGTTCTGGGAGCTGAGAAAGTAGATTCGAAAAAAATACTGCCCTATGTACTGCTAATAAACATAATACGAAGTTCACCAAATTCTTTAGGTCTAATTGACGATGGTATAAACGAAAGGGCAGTTCACTGGAATGCCAAAACTGTTTTTCGTTTACACCATCATCGAGTCTGATCTAAAGAATTTGTCAACCGGTATAATGCCTGTAAGGAAGTGATATGTATGAATCTGATTCGAATTAATGAGGTAGTCGGCAGCTTTGGCTTATCAAGCAGAACACTCAGATATTATGAGCAGGTAGGTATTTTATGGAGCATCCATCCGGATAACAAGGCCCAGCGTTATTATGATGATGCGGCAATTGAACGTCTGAAGCAGATAATAGTTCTTCGCAAGCTTCAGATACCCATAAAGGATATCGTTCTGATATTTAAAGAGGACAGTACGGCTTCACTGATACGGGCCTTTGTGGATAAGCTGGAAGCTCTTGACGGAGAGATCACTGCGTTGTCCGAATTGAGGCGGCTGGTTGATGATTTTCTTCAAAAGATGCTTTCAACGGGAATAAAAAAGATATCGGCAATATCACTGCTTTATGAGGAGACCCAAAAGCGCCTTGTGCCTGCCGGAGAAAGCCGGCCGGTCACCTATCAAAGGCTGTCTGAAATAAGTCATGAAGCCCTGCGGCTGAAGGATGTCAGAATCATCAGGCTTCCGGCTATGCGGGTTTTAACCTCCCGCTTAAAAGACGGAGAGCCGGTTGGCCTTGATGGGGATAACATGCAGAACCTGTTTGCCGGGTACGGTCTGATACCGGCTCCCGGGCTGCGGAACTGCTTTTATTATAGAAAATCAAGCGATGATTGGATTATGAATATAAAGGTTCCGGAGGACTTTGTCAACGCATCTCCTTATGCAGAGGATATTCTTGAAGGCGGTTTATATGCAGTTGCCGGTTCTTTTGTGGAGGATATGGATGACACCTTCCTGCTTCTAAGGGAATGGATAAGCAGGGATGTTTATTTTGAACTTGATTTGGATGCAAACGGCGTCTTAAACCGCAATGAAATGATTGAGGAGATTCTGCCATGGGATATTGCGCGGACACTGAACCGATATCAGCAGGATGTATTTATTCCGGTGCGGATGAAAAAGGAAAGAAAATGATGTCAGATGAGCGGGACAACAATGCTTCAAAGAGTCAGCGAAGAATTTCGTAAAGAGCTGAAGGAAAGACTGACCCGTGTCTATAAGACGGATGACTGGGATATGCGATGTCCCGGCTGTTATAATAATCCGCCTGATGATTTGCGTGATCAGCTGAAATGTGCCCAAAACAAGGGTGTCGGACGATATCTGGACTGTAAGGAATATTGCTGTTCGATTTCACCTGTCGTCAGCTCCGCAATCAAGCCGGAAAGCATACAGGCGGATGATGTTACCTGGACCGTATTGCCTTATGTTCAAGATCAATACGGTAATTAAGGAAATATGTATTTTCATATAACGGGATTGGATTGCAGCTATGGAAGAGGGCGGAGAAGCCCTCTTCCGCTGCTTCATAAAAAACGTCAAATAATGCAGTCTGTTTGAACGGCCAGGGATCCGGATTATTGCAGCTCTTCCGGTTTTGTTACTGCGATGCCGGCGTAATCGGACACGGTATTTGCTCCGGATAAATCGGCGGTATCAGAATACCGGCTGACGGTAATCGTAATATTGCCGGTGCCGTTTACATATACCGTACCGTCTTCTCCGACAATGCTTACGGTCTTCCCGGCTTCATCCACGATGGTTCCTTCACTGTACAGATTGCTGACGGTACTGTCTTTTGTTACGACCCATGTGGAGTCACTGCTTATGAAGAGGCTTGCATATCCGTCTCCGCCGTTGCCGGCATAGGTTTCATCGTTTATAAATGCTCCGGTAAGGGTGCTTCCCGATGTCATATAGAAATCCAGGCTGCTGATGGAATCCCAGATCACATCTCCCTCCATGTTCTGGCTGATGGCAGTAAAGGTACAGTCAGATCCATTGCTTCCGGAGCTTCCCCAGCCTCTGGCATTGGTATTACCGGTACTTTGGAGGAAAAAGTCATTACTGCCGGAATAACTGATATCAACATCTTTCAATGTAATCGTACATTCCGTATTGGTAGTATAGAATAAACCGCCGTTCCGGCTGGTAATGGAGCCTCCGGTCATTTCAAAGGTAGAATTTCCTATTTCAGAGTCTCCTGACATGCTCTGGTATAAGATGATGGTCCAAGTGCAGTCATTCTGCTCGTTTTCAGGCATATTTCCCGTAAGGCTTGAATTGAACAACCGTAAGGTATTCAATCCTTCAATACAAACTGCCTCCGATCCGGTTGCTGTCAGCAGCGCATTATTAATGGTTATATCTGCGGTACAATACACCGCAGGCGAGCCGCTTCCGTTGGAGGTGTAGCTGCCGCCGTCTACGACCATGATTCCGCTGCCCCGGTCACTTCGGATCGCCGCTGAAGAGGCGCCGTCCGTTTCCACGGTCAGATCCCATGCATACAGTGTTCCGCCTCCTGCCACATGAATTCCTCCCGAGGTATTGGAGGATGTATTAATAATGGAATCTGCGATATAAGCAATTCCGTCTGCATATGAAAAGATTCCTGCGCCTCCCGCTGCATCTGTTGTGAAGGCTCCTCCGTCCACATATACGGTCCCTTCCGTAACCAACAGACCTGCACCGACACCGTAGAAGCTGGAATTATCCCCGCCGGTACTGTCATCTGAAGTCCTCACCAGGGTGATCTCCTTCAATACTACATTTGCTCCGGCCTTTATCAGGATGGCATTTTCATCGGTTCCCACAGATGTGAAGGTTTCTCCGTCCACAGTTGTATCTTCCGTATAGACGGTCACAGCATCATAGCTGTCCACACCCGATGACTGTCCCGGCATTCCGGGCTGCTGCATATTCTCTAAGGAAACGGCATTCAATACAAGTATCTTTGAGATGTTTCCCTTTGCATCAAATTCTATGCTAAGAATGCTGCCTTGCTGAATATCGCTCAAAGCTCCCTGTACCTCAGTTTCTTCTGATTCATCCTGTTCCAGATAAATCACAGAAGCATCTGCTATGGTAAAGGTATATTGCTCTTCGCCGGCAGTAAAAATTGAATCCGGCATGGAACCGCCGCCAGGCATATTTCCGGAAGGAGCACCGCCTTCCGGTTTATCAGCGGACGGAGCCTCTTCTTCCGGTTTATCGCCGGATGGTGCATCACCATCTGGCACATCGCCAGACGGAGCCTCCCCCGCCGGTACATCCCCGGACGAAGCCTCCCCTTCCGAAGCCTCCCCGGATGAAGCTCCATCAGCCGGCACATCGCCGGAAGGAGTCTCCCCGGAAGGTACATCCCCGGAAGGAGCTCCACTATCTGGTACATCGCCGGATGGTGCGCCTCCACCTCCTATTATGTCTTCAAAACTGCCCAAAGTTCCTAGTGTTACAGTAATTTCACTTCCGTTAAGTTCTGATACCTCTCCGATTATCGTCTCTGAAAGATATTGGGAATCGGCTACTGAAGGTGCCGATTCATCTGCACCTGTTGCCTGATTATTGCTGCAGCCTGCAAGTATTAAACTTAAGACCAGCGATGTGCTTAGAATCACATACTTTCCTGACTTCATAATATACCTCCTGTTGGATTTTAGCAGGAATAGTTCATATCTCTTATTAAACCCGGATATTCTTCTTTCCGGGAAGCCTTCCCTGACATGGGTTTCCATGAATTTCCTGCGGGTGAATTCATTATAGTCAATTATTGTTAAAAAACCTTGTTTGAATCATGATGATTTTGTGTTTAAAACCTTTTGCCAATGCACCTTCAGAACAGGATCCCATAGCGGAAAGGACATAACAAAATAAGGCAGGAAAAGGGTATTGACTCAATGAGTTGGGTAATACTCTGGCTCGATCTTAAAGAGTGTTAAATAAACGGGATATAATAGTCATATATAAGAAGCTGACATTTCACATTATAATTGTAAAATGTCAGTTCTTTCTATGCTGCTAAAAAGTCACTTGATTTATTAAAGTTTTTAATATAATTTAAATA
>JAFADH010000139.1 GCA_023424995.1 Bacillota bacterium
GGTGATCTTCTTTCCACCTTACCGTTCATCCCAAGGAACAGCTCACGAATCAGGTTCTCATAATACAGACGGTCTTCCATGTAGCTCTGATGCCGTTTGGCGCTCCTTCTCCTTCTTTCACTCATTCATCATAATCCCTTAGGCTTACCGGAGCTTTAAGGACCTGATAAAAAAGTCACGGAATCCATGATAAATAACCCGGTTTTCGCTGCGTCTTTCTTTAATGTCATAATAATATCTCTTGCTTTTTATCTCCACGGACATTGAATCAAGAGGAAACCCTTTATTCAATCTCTCATGAGGCTGCGGTACCAGGTGGAATTTTTCAGAATTCAGATCATTGCCGTCATATGACCATATCTTATTCTCATCTACAATCAGGCAGATCGAGTTCTTGTAATATGCCGTCAGGTATCCACCGTATTTTTTAGCCAGGCCGCTGTAATATGATTGCATTTCCAAATCCGTCAGGCTCTTTCCCTTCACCCTTCTGATATGGACTCCCGGCTGGTCTTCTTCCTCCACATCCTCAAAAAACAAACCGGAATCACAGGAAAATAACGGCCTTCTTATCTGATCATAATAGGTCCTTGCTTTTGCGACGGCATTCTCCAGGGGATATTTCCCGTTCTCCTCCGCTTCATGTAATTCGAGTTTAATATCACTGAGCTTCGTAAGGCTTATATCCAACCCCTGCAGTGTTTCCGCCATACTCCGGAACTTTGCGGGATTATATGTGCCGTAGATCAGGTCCATAATCTGCTTATCCTTTCGTATCTTATTTGATATCTTATTTCGTATCTTAATACAATTATGCGGCTGTCCGGTTATTTATAAGCTTATACTGCTTTCATTATCACACACTTTTGTAATCACTCCATCCCGGACCCAGTATGCTTCACCATACAATGTGATCTCGCTCCCGTTAATGAATATATAAGAGCCGTCCGGCAGTGCATAGAAAGGTCTGGTTTTACTGTCAGGAAGAGAGATATCTTCTATAATGCGCAGACCGTCCAGGGTCAGATCCTCTAATTCTTGAAAATGCGGCAATATGCTTATGTCAGTCAATCCCAGGCCGTCCAGATACCTGTTATATTCTTTATCGACAGCCTCACCGTCCAGCTCCGGCTGCGCATATACAGTATCCGCACAATTCATGGAACCGGCGCTCATCCCTATTACGATTCCATCAAAGCTACGGATCAATTCTTTTAAACGAATCCGCTGAAGGAAAAGATTCTGCGTCGGAACATGCCCACCGGTCAGCAGGAGCACGTCATAGCCATATAGTATATCTGCGATTTCATCTTCGTTCCTTTTATCGCATACATCCATTTTCATCAGAGACAGCCCGCTCAGCCTGACAGCTTCTGAAAACACTCTCTGAAAGCTGTCATTGATCAAATCGTTCTCCGGGTCGGAGCTTATCATCAGACACCTTGCATTGTCCGGCCAATATTCCTTAAGCAGCTCCATAAAATGATTGGATTTGTCAAGAGCGCACGGAATACGTCTCCTATTCTCAATATAACTTCCGCCGATACTGCTTGTTAGAAAAAGTTTCATATTGCTACCTCCTTGATTTATAAAAGATACCATGTAACTTATAATAAAATCAATAAAGATTTTTTACCATAATCAGGCATGGATTATCTTTATCCCATATCTGTGTGAACTCTTCCAGGGGATAGAAACCGACACTCAGGTAGAAGGCACGGGTCCTGCGGTAATATTCATAATCATTTGATTCCCCCAGAGTCTTTACCATAAAGAATTTATATCCATTATCCTTACTATAATTTTCTGCTGTCTCTACCAGCTTCCTGCCGATACCCTGACGATGAAATTCTTTCAGGATGCCTGTCACATATAAATCAACCGTATATGAATTATTTATCTTCAAACAAAGAAATCCGACTGCTTCGTTATTATAATAAGCACAATAGAACTTCTTTCCCTTAACTGTTTCAATATATTCCAACAGGGATCTTTCATTACCAAACCACTCGGGGAGGTTACGTAATATATTTTCTGTTAATTCAGATTTAATAAGATCATTCTCAACCTCTCTGATATCGACCATAGTTCTCTCCCTTATCATGTCTCTTTCCCATCCGCTCATGCATCATTTCATGTCACCTGATTTATAATAACCTCTCATAGCAATAATACAGTTGATGCCCCTCGGGCTTAAAATCAAAGATCAGTTCTCCGGCCCGTTCATAACCGTTCTTCTCGTACAGCCTTACCGCTGCGGGATTCTCTGAGAAGGCATCAAGCCGCATGGCTGTGTAGCCCTGTTCCCTTCCATACTCCTCGCACATCTCCAAAATCCTTTGTCCGTAGCCTCTGCCCTGACTCAGCGGGTCAATGGCCAGGGCATGGATTATTAAAGTTTTGTCTTCCTGGTACTTCCATGAAATTGCTTTCCATTCATCTGCCTGGAGCTCATTCAGAACTACTGCGCCAACCGGCTCATCCGCATCGTTTTGAAAGATATAATGGGACTCTTCCGCTATACTTTTCATGCATGTATTTTTATTGGGATAACTGCCGTCCCATTGAAAGATTCCGTTCTTATTTAAATGATCGATGCAGTCAGTATAAAGCTTATTAAGTATCTCCAGCTCCGCAGAGGCGGCCTTTATCATGTTCAGCAAGTATATTCCTCCCTGTACTCTCCGGCTCTTTACCGGCAATTTAAGTGTAATTCCAATTAAATCATTCGTTGTAAATATAAAGTCATAAACTCTCTACAGTATCTTAGCCATATAATATTCATCCACATATTCTCCATCCACCAGCATGGAGTATTTCTTGATCCCTTCGACTTCAAATCCAAACCTTTCATATAACTTCCCGGCATGGATATTGGGACACATAACCGTCAATTCCAGACGCTTCAGCTTTGCTTTCAAAGCCCAATCCATCAGTTCCGTAAAGAAACCTGTCCCTATTCCCCTGTGCTGATAAGCCTCCCGGATACCGGTCACGATATATGCACTATGTCTTGTCCTGTGAAAAGTTCCCCTCTGGGCAGATATGTACCCTGCTATTTTCCCGTTATCTTCCGCTAACAGGAGCAGATTATGGCCGGATACCGATAAAGCTATCAGATTTTCAATCCGGTCCATATCTTTTATCCGCTCGCCGGGCTCATACATCATGAATTTCGTTTCCTTATCCAGCTCGTACTGCATCTGCCAGAATGCCTCCGCATCTGATATTTGCGCTTTTCTTATAACCATATATGAGAACACCTCTTATTGTATTTTATCAATTTTCAAACGGTCGGCAGATGATCCGCATCAATATTGTATTATTATAAAAAGTTATGATCCAGATATCTTTTTATCATATCCAATACTTCTATGGAGCAGTCCACGATACGGTTATATTTATAATTCCGGTTCGTGGAGAAGTAATTGAAATATCCCCAGGGATCCTTGGTCTGAGGCCCGTAATCCCACAGACCGTCGGAATTACGATTATTTAACAGCCATTCCATGGCATCGAGAAGATACTCCTGAGTGTGTCTGAATTGGTTTATGTATTTTATTGTATGAAACCATCTTCTCGTCTTATTATACACAAAATCATCCGGAAAGCCCGTTAGCGCCTTGTCCCAGAAATAACCGCCCCGATATGCATTAAGACCATAATAATTCAGCATCGCTTTCTCCAGCTTCTCCGACAGATCCGCCGGTCTGCTCAGCAGCAACATCAAGGGCATGGGAATAAGCCTGTCCTCCCTTGTAGAAAACATCTCCTGCTGGGCCTTTTTATCACGCTCATGGGAATACTCTCCGTCGGCAAATGTCATGCCGGCTATGTAATTCCATTCATTCCACAATTTATCGCAAAGAGGATTATTTGGCTTGATCCGTTCTGCATATGCCGCAATCTCTGCCATCTGCCAGGGTATATCCCTTTCATTTTTATTATGCAGCCTAGTTAACGACTTCCCCTGCAGGAACTCTTCCAGATAGTCCAGAGCCAGGAACAGGATATCCTTATCTTCAATCGTCAATCCCATATACAGACACCGGTCTATAGCTACCTCAGTCGTCGGAAATGTACTTTTACAGGAATAGTCCTTGCTACGCAGAGGTCCCCAGGATCCATCCGGAAGCTGCTTCTCATAAATCTGGATTACGATATCCGAATGATAGAAATCTTCTCGAAGCTGCAGCAGCCCGTTATCCGTATAAGGAGTATCCAGAAAATGAAATAATATCTTGTATTTCACAGCCGGGTACTCACACCAGTGATATAGCCTCAGTGCCATCTCATGAAATTCATTCCTGGTTATCATAACTTCCCTCCCTGCTATTTACCTTCTGTTTTGCATGTGAAATTTACCGCAGGAAATCTACTGCTCTTCAAAGAGTTTCTTCAAATGTGCCATCTTGATTATGTTTTTCCCACCGACATTAATTCCCCGCAGAAGCGCTATATAGACAGTCATTGATTCATCCCCCACCGGTAATCATTTTATCAAAAAGCTCCTTATGCAGCTGAAAGCGCTCATTAATGGACGGCACATATTCCTCCGTCTGAATGAATGTTTTAAATTCATCATAAGGAAGATAACGATAATCCACCGTTTCTCCGTCCTGCAGACGGATTGCCGTATCTTCCTTATTAACAAATACAATAAAACATTTAAAAATAGCAGGTACCTTTTTATAGATCAAAGAGTATACCGGATTTAAATCAGATACCGGCACCACAATTCCTGTTTCTTCCCTTAATTCACGAACAGCGCCCTGCTCCGGAGTCTCACCCTTTAGGATCGAACCGCCGGTAATTTCCCATTTTAAGCCCCAGCCTTTATCCTCATGCCTTTGGGTAATTAAAACCTCTTTCTTGTCCGTTATGGTATAGATTTCAACGACAATATGAAATACTCCTTCCGGAACAGTCTCATCACGGACAAGATCAAAGCCCAGCTTATTGCCCTCTCTGTCATATGCGTCCCATATTTCTTTCGTCATTGGTATGCTCCTTTTTTGTCTGTACTTTATATATGTTGTCTTTCCCATGCTGAAATCAATTGAGAACAAATATTAAGCTGTATAAAACCCATAATACTACAGCTAAGGCAAGTACTATCCATACGGCCCGTAAGATTTTTTTCTTCGGTGTCATCTGATAATTATATTCCTCCGGACTTGGAAGCACCTTATGGATATTCTCTTTATCTAAGGTACCTATAATGGGTTTGTTAATATCGGATGCATTAGTAATTCTGTTATGCATAGCTATCACTCCTTCAATAAATAATATGCCGGGTAAACAACCGGCGTTATTTAATCGGTGTTCTTAATCTGTGTTACTTAATCGGCGTTACTTTATATAATAAAAAGTAACCGCATACCCGCTTAATATTTGAATCGTATTGGCGCACATATGAGCAATAACCGGACCAAGCAAGCTCTTTGTCTTTATCAGCATGATGGCCCATATCACCAATAGAACAACGCATAACGAATACTGTAAATAAAATTGCCAATCCTGTTTGCATTGAATAAAACAACACTCTCATTAATACACTTCCTGATACTGTACTCTGATCGATATAAGCACCGGGCAGTAACATGGCATAATTCGAAACAATCGGGATGATGACGGAAACTGCCGCTATCAGGACGACTTTCCATAAGCTCCTTAATTTATCCATTTAAATCTCCCGCATTTACCTTAAAATTTATATTTATATCTTGAAATATTATATTTATTTTACAATACCTGTTTCATATACTCAACCATAATTTGTCAAGTTATCCGAAATATTGTCCGTATAACAAAACTCAATTACCGGAATTAGTGCTGCCTGTTTCCTTATTTGATAAAAAAGGAAGCGCCCCAGAACAAATTAATTGCTCAAGAACAACTCCCTACTCTTAATCTAACGGATTATTTACTGAATTAAAATCAAATACATAAGTTCAATAGCAATTAATATCGGATCCCGATATTTCATTTTTACAAAAAACAGTTTATGCTTTGCATTGAGCATTTCACATTTTTAATACAGCTTCTTCCCCTGTTTCTTTATCCATTAATATTCTCTCCTTATTCTTATTCAAAACTCTTCCTGATATCCAGCTGATTAATTCTGATAAGAATAATGCAAATACAATCCGCCCATATCACATACTTGGGTCAGCGGCTTTTAATATAACTTTCCACCGAGTCTATGCAATGTTCAAGGAAGGATTCCTCTCCCAATGTATTTAATTTAAAGAATACGGCTTGACTGCCTCCTGAAGTTATGGCAGAAATAAAGAGTTCGTCATCAATACCCATCACGGTTATACTCATACTGACACGATTTCCGCCTGCCATGCTGTATCGTTCATATACACGAACCGCTAATTGGACATTACCGTTTCTTGCATCACTTCCATCTTCATAACTGGCGGATATACTTCCTCCCGTAATATCCTTATGCAGCCAGGCCATAAATTCATCTAAATTGCCTCTCAGCCTTTTCTCATATTTAGCCATCTGTATTACCTCCTATATTATTTTACACGATCATTACCTTTTGTTAAGCTCGCCGGTATATTTTTTCAATTTATCCATTGCCTCGGAATCATCCTTTGACGGTATGATATTAGTCTGCAGTGATGATACAATGCCAATTAGCTTGGCATTCATATATCTGAACAGGATTTTAGCTCTTGCTATAGCCGGATCCGGACTGCCATCCCCACCTCCGGTTAGTATAAGTAATCCATTCTTTTCTTTCAATTTATATTCACTATCATTTCTTATATGTCTGCGTGCATAGATCATCTGGAACCGGCTGGCAAAGGACAATAACCCACCGGTCAATTCAGAAAAATATATGGGGGATGCGACTATTACATTATCAACTTCATCCAACAGCTTATATACCTCCTGCATATCATCCTTGACGCAGCACCCGTCGTTATTCCAGCAAAATCTGCAGTCCATACATGGCTTAATGTTATCATAATAGGCCTGTATTACTTTAACTTCACCTTCCAGGTACTTCAACAACTCCTTAACTAACATCATGGAATCTCCGTTTCTTCTTGGTGATCCGCTAATTATCAGTGTCTTCATTTATATCCTCCAAGTATATTAGTAAGCAATTATTATATAAATAATAATACATATGGTATCCCCTGTCAATTTACATATACAAGTCTATGATA
>JAFADH010000147.1 GCA_023424995.1 Bacillota bacterium
GAGCAGAGGGGAAAATCACAGATTTAGCCGTATAAAGCTGGATTGCAGCCTTTTTAGATAGCTCCGGGCAGCCCGCGCCGGACGCACGGGGATTAAGACGGATTATAGAATAACGAATATTTAGTGACACCAGGTCACGTAATGGAGGTAACCCATGATTACATATCAGAATAATTTATTTAACATTACCACAAGGAATTCATCTTATGTTATAGCCTGCTCCAACTGTCTGCAGAATATATACTGGGGCGGGAAGCTTCACGGAGAGGATCTGTCCTATTGCGTTAAGGAGCGCGGACACAGCAGCTTCGATCCGAACCTTAATCTGGAACGGGATGAATACGGCTTCTGGAACAGCTATTCTTTCCTGGAGAGCTGTCTGAAGGTCAATTACCCTAAGACCAGAAAACTGGATATGGTTTACCTGGAGCATTCCATTGATCATGTGAACAAGGAACTGGAGCGTCTGACCTTCCGGTTTAAAAACAGCTATTCCGAGCTGTATGCGGACGTCGTATATGATGTATATGCGGAATACGATATTATCTGCCGGCATGCGGAGATTACTAACGAAGGGGAAGAGGTGATCCTTGAAAATCTGAAATCCGCCTCCGTAAGTGTCCCGAAGCTGGAGCAGTACCGTGTGAGATATCTGACCGGCAAGTGGGCGGCGGAGTCACAGATCAATGACCAGTACCTGACCACGGGGGCCTTCACCCTGCAGTCCCGCTGCGGCAATACGGGACCCCACTATAATCCCAGCTTTGCCCTGGATGACGGTACGGCGGATGAGACAAGGGGCGACGTATGGTTCGGACTCCTGGGCTACAGCAGCAACTGGCAGATAACCTTTGAGAAGACCATCTATAATAATGTCCGGATAACCGGAGGTATCAGCAGCTTTGATTTTTCCTTCACCCTAAGAAAGGGAGAGAGCATCACCACACCGGTCATGACCTTCGGCTATTCCTCCGGAGGCTACGGGGAGATGAGCCGTAAGCTCCATGACTTTGAGACAGATCACATCTTCCCGAGACGAAAGCCGGGAAGGGTTCTGTATAACTCCTGGGAGGCGACCCTCTTCGATGTCAGGGCGGAAAGCCAGAAGGAGCTTGCGAAAAGGGCTGCACGGATCGGAGTGGAGCTGTTTGTCATCGATGACGGGTGGTTCGGAGAGCGCCATAACGACAGGGCGGGACTTGGTGACTGGTATGTGAACCGGGAGAAGTTCCCTAACGGATTATCGGAGATCATCGATTATGTAAAATCCCTTGGCATGGATTTCGGTATCTGGGTGGAGCCGGAGGCAGTGAATCCGGACAGTGACCTGTACCGTGCCCATCCGGACTGGATCTACCGCTTTAAGGATCAGGAACCCCTTCAGGCAAGAAATCAGTACACCTTAAATATCAGCAAGAAGGAAGTAAAGGAATTCATCCTTAATTTCATGTCGGAGCTGTTATCGGAGCATAAGGATATCACCTTTATTAAGTGGGATATGAATAAGGCCCTGACCGATGTGAGCACGGGAGATACGGCGCAGGATAAGGAGCTCTGGTACAGGCATGCGCAGGCTCTCTATGAGATCTGGGCAGTCCTGCGTGAGAGATTCCCTCAGGTGGATTTTGAGGTATGCGCGGGAGGAGGAGCCAGAATCGACCTTGGGATCCTGCAATATGCAGACCAGTGCTGGCCCAGTGATAATACGGATGCTTATGAAAGACTGTTTATCCAGGAGGGCTTTTCCTATTTCTATGCACCGCGTATCATGACAGCCTGGGTTACGGATGCTTCCTCCGGCTGCTCGAACAAATATGCAAGGCCCTACAGCTACCGTTTCCATTCTTCCATGATGGGAGGACTCGGTATCGGTGCGAATATCAGCAGATTCAGTGACGAGACCTTACTGGAATTTAAGAAATACATCAGTCTGTATAAAGAGATCAGGGAGACCGTGCAATACGGAAAGCAATACCGCCTGTCCTCCGTACGTGAGAGCTCCCTGCATGCGGTGGAATATATCAGCCGGGATGGCGGCGAAGTCGTAGTGTTTGCCTTCCGCCAGGGCTATGAATTCGGGAAGGATATGCCGAATCTGAAGCTCTGCGGCCTTGACCCCCAGGCTTTGTATGAGCTGGAAGGGGAGGGCAGGGTACTCCATGGAAGTACCTTAATGAAGGCGGGTCTTGAGACAGGCTTATGGGGTGACTTTGACAGCCGGTTCCTGCGAATCAAACGGATCTGACCGTCAGATCGGTGAAATGGAGGATTTATAGCGGAATATATACAGAAAGTACGCAACCCGGCATACCGGCAGACAGTGCACCAGTGTACTGGCAAACGGGCTTGTGGGTACACAAGAGCGTGTTTAAAAAATGTTTGTGCAGGACTGGATGCTCCAATTTGTGGAAGACAGCATCGCAAAGTGGAGCGTTCAGAACGGCGCAATGATTTTTCGAACACGCTCTGGGAAAAGGTGATGAAAAGGGAGAGCAAGTATGAGTAAATTCATGAATAAAGAACACAGAAAGCTGATGATAGACCGGCTGCCAAAGCGCTTTAATGAAGGACTCTTCTGGGGCAACGGGTTTATGGGAGGACTGCTGTATGTCATTGATAATTCGCTTCGGTTTTCCGTGGATAATATAAGGCTTTGGGAGACCAGGGATACCACACTGGATATGCCGGCTGCAAAATTTGAGGATTTTGTAAAGAATCCGGAGTTGTTCCATAACGGAACCTATACAAGGCAGACGAATCTGTCGGAACCCAGAATCTGGCGCACCCATCTTCCGGGACTGAGCCTGAATATAGCACTGGAGGACGAGATAACCGAATTCTATGCTGAGCTTGACCTGACACTGGCCGGTGCGGATATCAGGGTTACCTTAAAGAATGGAGAACAGGTCAATTGCTCCGTCTATATTGATTCCAACGTCAATGTACTGAAGGTTAAGCTGGATACAGAGCACTACGCGGTTGAGACCAAGGGCTGGGATACCTCCGGAGGAAAGCTTGCCCAGCTGGCCGGCTGGAATTATTCCGGATATGAGGTGCAGAGGCCGGAGCGGATCACCCATGTGCTTCAGCCCTATTCCGAGCGGGGACTTGCGGTCATCAGCCTGGCGGAAAAACCGAGGAATATCTATATCACGCTGAACGCGGATACCTTAGGTCCGCAGGAGAAGGAGATCTCTTCGGGCCGGGGCAGAAGAACCAGCCAGGAGCTGCTTTCGGAGAATGCGGAGCTGCTGGAGAGATATATGAAGCATGAGGAGGCCTTTCAGGAAGCACATACCGCCTCCTGGGAGGAGTTCTGGAGCCGCTCTGATATAAGCATACCCAATGACAGGCTGCAGCAGGCCTTCTATCTGGAGATGTACAAGATCTTCTCCAATGAGCGGAGAGGCTCCCGGCCGGTTACCCTGCAGGGAATCTGGAATAATGATGCGAAGATCCCTGCCTGGTACGGAGATATGCACAATGATCTGAACGTACAGTCCTGTTATTGGGCGGCATATAAGACGAATAATATAGAACTGGCGGAAGCCTATATCGATTACTATACCAGTGCCATGCCCCGGCTTACGGAGCGGGCTTATAAGCTTTTCGGCATAGAAGATGCCCTCCACTGCCCGGTTCAGATGGCGCCGGAGGGTTATGCAGCCGGCGGGGAATGGTGCTTCTGGAATGAATTATTGGGACCGGAACTATTCGTAGCGGCAGATTTCTGCTGGTATTATGAGTATTCCAGAGACCTTGGGAAGCTGGAGTCCGGTATATATCCATTTATCGACCGGGTTATTAACCTGTACCGGGGAATTGCATATATGGGTGAGGACGGCTGTTATCATATTCCCTTTACCAATTCACCGGAGGTATTCCGGGGTCCCATGCTGATTAAGGATGACGCTACGGTGGTCATATCCGCACTGCATTATCTGCTGGAGCACATGGAGCATTATGCAAAGCTTTTAGGCAGGGACGGCAGCCGGTATGAGGAATTTAACCGGAGGCTGACACCGGTCAGGCTCACGGCGAAGGGATATCCCTTATTCCCCGGGGAGGATGTGTATGAATCCCATCGCCATTTCTGCCAGCTGTTCCCTGTCTTCCCCTTAGGTACGGATATCCACAGCCGTACAGCGGATCAGTCCCTTAATGCGGTGATCGATATGGGCCTGACCGAATTTGCGGCCTGGTCCTTTCCGTATATGGCGATCTTTGCGTCCCGCTGCGGCAGGGGCAATATGGCACGTACCATGCTGGAGCTCTATTGTATGGCCTTTCGGGCGAGGAATACCTTCGTGGTTAACGGAGATCCCTATGAGAACGGTATTCTGCGGGTATCTGCCACCAACGCGGGGGAAAGCTCGGATGCCTTTACGCTGGAAGCGGGCTTCATTGTACCGGCAGCGCTCAGCGAGATGTTCGTTCACCGGTCCGGTGATACGGTATACGTAGCCTACGGTATCCCGGATGAATGGGGCAGCTGCTCCTGCCGCAACATGACCATTGAAGGCGGACATAAGGTATCCGTGGTTATGGAGCGTTATGCGCTGAAATCAGTGGTGGTGGAGCCGAATTGCCATGAGACCCTGGAGTTCTCCTTTGCCGGACTGAATACGCCTTTGATACTGGATGGGAATCAGCTTCCGGTGCAGGATACCTACCGGGCAGTCTTAAGAGCGGGCAGGACCCTTGTATTCGAGGTATGCCGTGAGCAGGTCCGTGAGGGCTGTGAATTAACGAATATGGAATAAGGATAATAGAGAGGGATATGAATGGTAAAGGTGGAATTATGCGAATATAACGGCTGGAAGGACTGCGTAAGAATCTCCAATGACCGGGTTGAGGTGATCGCCGCAACCCAAATCGGGCCCAGGGTGCTCCGGTTTGCTTTTCCGGGGGATAATAATATCTTCTATGAGAAGGAAGGGCAGCAGGGGCTGACCGGAGGAGGAGAATGGCGCATCTACGGAGGGCACCGGCTTTGGCACGGCCCGCAGATCGGATTTCGGCCCAATGAACCGGATAATGAAGAGATCACCTATGAGCTCCTTAAGGACGGGGTCATTCTTACCGGTAACAGGGAAACGGTATCCGGCATGCGTAAGCAGCTTACCATCCGGATCCCTTCCGATGGAGCCGGGGCAGAAGTCCTTCATGAGATCACAAACCAGACGGTCTGGCCGGCAGAGCTGACTGCCTGGGCACTGTCGGTCATGGCGGGAGGAGGTATTGCCATATGGCCGAATGCGAAGCGGGATACCGGATTTTTACCGAATCAGGCGCTGGTCACCTGGCCTTATACGAATCTGGAGGACAGCAGATTGAATATATACAGGGATTACATGTCATTAAGGCAGGATGGCAGGATTAAGGACTGGTTTAAAGCCGGAACCGGCAATACGGAGGGCTGGGCGGCATATTTGCTGGGAAAAACCGTCTTTCTTAAGAAATATGGACATATCGGGGGAGCAGACTATTCTGACATGGGTTCTTCCTTTGAAATCTATACGGATTCGGATATTATGGAGCTGGAAAGCTTAAGCCCCCTCGTAAAGCTGCATCCGGGTGAAACTCTCAAGCATTCGGAAAGCTGGAGACTGTTAACAGCAGAGGAATTAAGGCTTAATACCCTGGCTGAAGGAAAAGCCCTGCAGGACAGCTTATATGAGAGTATTATGCGCCTTGCCCCGGCTCAGTTTCAGATGTAAAGCCTACGGAGAGAGAATATAGGTCACGGGACATAAAGGAAGGGCTGTCATATCATCCTCGTTATCTTGTATTATTAGATAATGGATGATATGACAGCCCTTAATTATTCAATCATTTTTCTTTTTTCCATATTGCAGCCCGGTTTTAAAATTATCCTTCGGCTGTTCTTCCGCACATATTTGTACATTCGCACCATTATCCAGCAGATCTACTCCGGAATGGGTATTATAACCGGCGATGCGGGTAATATATTCCTTGAGCACCTTACGCTTTTTATCATCCAGCATAAGATATTCACTGATAATTATCTTGTCCAGCTCATCCAGCCGGTAAGACTCCGCCAGCTGCTCCACTCCGAAGGGAAGCGGCTGCCGGAGCATCCCGCCTTCCCCGTAGCGCAGCCAATTTTCATTTATATTAAATTCTTTACATATCAATAAGATCATTTGATCGGTTAATCCCCGCTGGCCCGATTCAATCTTTGAAATTCCGGCGCCCGTAATGCCAAGTCTTGCAGCAAAATCTTTCTGACTCAGTTCAACCGCTTTTCTGATTTCTCTTACCCGTGAATTCACAAACATACACCCCTTTTCTCTGATATTAGCAAAATCTCAATTATTAGTCAATTATTTATGCGGTGATAGATTGACAAAGCCTGTTATATTATGTATGATATTGACATAGTCCAGGAAAAACATTGTCATAGTTCAATATTATTGATATTGTAATGAAAAGAGGTTATAGGATGAGAAGAAAGAAATCACTTCCAGTACCTGAGAATGAGACATCAGAAATCCTGACGCATTTGAAGAAGCTAGACCTTTCACAAAAACAGAAGATCATAAAAGCCATTGACCGTATAAAAAATGAACCCAAAAAGGAAGATAAACCAAAAAAGGAAGACAAAAAGGAAGATAAAAATAATCCGTAAGTATTGAGTCCTTACCTGTGCTGTTTTTACAAGCGGCAATCTGATTCTATTCTAAGCAAATATGCATAAGGCAGTGTTTCTATTCCCCCATATAACATAGAAAATACATTTATTACTGCCTTATGCTTATTTAATAATCCTGTCTGCATGTCATATAATCATCATATTATGCCGGATAAAAATGATATTCTAATTAAAATTTATTTAATTAAAAAAATATATCATTAAACGGCCCGCTTGGTTGACAGAGATATTGATTCATGCTACATTCATAACAGCGCTATACATTATATTCCCTTAGATAAAAGAGCATTTCCGGTAAGGTAAGCAGAAGCGGCGGCTCCTGTTTTTACCGGAAAACAGAGACAAAAGATTCTAACTTACAGGAGGAGAAAGATGAGCAGAATGAGGTTGAACGGTATTGGCAAAAAGTTTGGGTTATTTATATCACTTATAATCCTTGCAGCTCTGTTGGGTATTTCCATATTCAATTACATAATAGCGCGTAATGAAATTACCAGGTCCAATAAAATAATATTGGAAAATGCAATTGAAACAACGTTGGCTGATATTAACAGGAACTATTCCTATTCTGCTTCAGAGTCGCAATGGCTCACCGAAGAAGCTGCCAAGGATGCCTCCATCAGAGCGATCCAAATGCTTCAGACGGAACAGGCGGATGCCGTATCCTCCGCTACCTCGGGGGAAGCAGATGCCGCCTCTTCTGCAACAGAGAATACTTCTTTTTCCATACATACGCTTAATTTAGGCGAATCAGGCTATTTCTTTATTATTAATTCCCAGGGCGATATTGTATACCATCCTTTTCTTGAGGATAATATCTATAATTTAAAGGCAAGCGACGGCAGATCCATCATACAGGACATGATAGGGCTGGCTAAGTCGGGGGGAGGCATCCTTAATTATGCCCTGGAGGACGACATCAGCATCATTAAAGACAGCAAGACGGTGTATTCCATGTATTTTCCCCATTGGGACTGGGTAGTCAGCGCAGTGATCTATGATAAGGATTTCATGCGCGGCTCCAATATAATTTTAGTAAGCAATATTATCGGTACGGCGGTTGCGCTTGTGGTCTCCCTGCTGCTTACCATGGTGATTGCCGGCAGGATAACGAAACCGATCAAAAGGATATCCGGAACACTGGAGGAGGTATCAAAGGGTGATCTGACCCAGAGTAAGATTGAACTGAAAACAAGGGATGAGACAAGGCTGCTGGCGGATTCCGTGAACCGGCTGCTGGACAGCTTCGGGGATATTATGCAGACGATGATATCCTCCAGCGACAGACTGCATCAATTTGCGGTGAATTTAAGCCAGTCGTCGGGAGTGGTATCGGATGCTACGGTCGAGGTAACGAAAGCCATTGCTCAGGTGGCAAATTTAACCGAGGACCAATACCGGGAAACCCTGGATACGGTCCGGAAGATAACCCTGCTGGGAGAAGATATCGAATGCACTGCCAAGGAAGGAACCAGGATAGGGGAGACGGCCCAGAGAAATCTGGAGCTTAAGGAAGAAGGAGAGGACTCCGTAAACCGTCTGAAGGATGCCAACCAGGAGAATCAGGCCAATTCCGCCAGGTTGGAACAGATCGTACACAGAATCAATGAGACCTCCCAGGACATAGGTGAAATCACATCGATCATATCGGGAGTGGCAAAGCAGACGAATCTCCTGGCCCTCAATGCAAGTATCGAAGCCTCCAGAGCGGGAGAACACGGGAAAGGCTTCTCTGTGGTAGCGGATGAGATCCGCAAGCTGGCCAGTGAGACTGCCGTCGCAACGGAAAACATCAGTAAAAAGATCGATCAGATGCAGGAGCATTCGGAGGAGGCAGTAAGATTTATCGGCATTAACCGTTCCGGTGTGGAAAGGATTAATGAAAGTGTTATAAGAACAGAGAATGTAATTGACAGAATCGAAGAAGGATTACTGCTCCAGATCCAGGGAATCAAGGAAATAATCTCAAGAAATAACGACATTAATGATAAAAAGGACGATGTTCTTATCTTATTAAGGCATGTGGCAGAGACAGCGGAAGAGAATTCCGCATCTACGGAAGAGATCTCTGCGGCGGCAGAGGAGCAGTCCATGACACTGGTGGATATTACTTCAAGCATAGCCCAGCTGAATGACATGGTACAGAAGCTGAATGCCCTGATTAACCAGTTTAAGATCGGATAACGGCAGGAGATCGGAATATCCGTTTTGGCGGAAGATGCGGGAGAACTTTATACTGCGGCTGAGGAATAATACAAAATGACCATCTTTCGATGGTCATTTTGTATTGCATGCTAATAAAAAGGGAGTATTTATATCAAAATAGGGAAATGTCGGTCTCATACAGCTTTTTCTCAAGAATGATATCATTGTAATCCGCCATCAGCTGCTGATCGTCTCCGGAGATCGTGCTCATGGCATAGAAGGCTCTGCGGCACAGGCATGGGATCTCGTATTCATAAGGATCCGCCCTGCAGGAGCCGAAGGTCAGTCTCAGCTTCAGATCCGGGTAATAGCGGGAGATTTCCTCCGTCAGATTGATGACCAGAAGGGCGGTATCCACAGTTTTGTAATCCTCCAGCAGGAAAATAAAAGTATCCTCATTTATCCCGCAGCTAAGATTCGGGTTCTTGATATGAGACTTTAAGGCAGCTTCGGTGTGCTTTGCCAGGCCCTCGCCCGAATTAATATCATATATCCTGCTGTGAAGGGCAGGCTTTTGAATATGGAAGGCTACCATGGTGTGGGAGTGTTCCTTCTGGTGATCTCTTAATAATTGTTCGGCCAGGATGGTGAAATGATACATGTCCTGGAGCTTATCCGGGGACAGGTTAAGGGAATATCGATTGAGATTATTATCGTAGAAGGTCAGATTCGACCATTTATCTATTATTTTATGGTAATTATCGTCTGATAATGTATCCGACAGTTTAATATTCATTGGATTATTCATGGACTTCAATTCTTATCCCCGCTTTCTGTGAATTAAATTTGCTCATAGCTATGCCAGGGACGAATCGACCGGGTCGACGAAGTGCAACTGGCTGCCGTTCTGCATAGAGTAGGCCCTATAGCTTTGCGTCATTACTTTTCAGTAATTTTGCCGAAATATTGTCTTGAATTACATTTTACTTCCTGTTCTGACAAATGTATACATTAAATATGTAAAATGGGACCAATTTCCTGTTGCATTCTATGAACCGTGCTAAATTCGGATAATTCATGGACAATTGAAAAGAAAACTGTTATATATTATTTAAAGACAGCCGGTTTCCCGGCAGATTCGGGATTCAAAGCATAAATACAGGTATGGTATTCCTGTTAACCGGTAACAGGAGCGGGGAGGTAGGATGAATGGCGATAGCAGTGAGCAAGCTCTACAGCAATAGTGCAGCTTTATATCAGATGAAGCTTTTGGCGGGACATAAGGGACTGAATAATCTTGTGGACTGGGTGCATATCGTAGAGGACCGGGAGGTATCCAATTTTCTGCACGGACATGAGCTGATTTTTAC
>JAFADH010000213.1 GCA_023424995.1 Bacillota bacterium
CATCTCCTGTGTTACGATAAGCAGGCATAATGATCAACCATAACAGGATTATAGAATTAAGAAAGGTTCCGCAGCATGAATTTACTGACCATAGAGAATATGAGCAAAAGCTATACGGAGCGGATGCTCTTTGATAAGGTAACATTAGGTATTAATGAAGGAGATAAGATTGGAGTTATCGGGATCAATGGTACCGGTAAATCAACCTTGTTGAAGATAATAGCAGGCCTTGAGGAGCCGGACAGCGGTACGGTGACCAGAGGAAAAAGGATACGAATCGGTTATCTGCCCCAGACTCCGGTATTTGATAATAAGCTGACCATATTGCAGAACGTGGTTCTCGGACAGAAGGCGGAGGAAGAATACCGCAATCTGGAGGGGGAAGCCAGAGCAATGCTATTGAAGCTTGGCATCACGGATACGGATACCAAGCCGGACATTCTGTCCGGCGGCCAGAAGAAACGGGTGGCACTGGTCCGTACACTGCTGACGCCTGCTGAGATTCTTGTACTGGACGAGCCTACGAACCATCTGGATAATGAGATGGCGGAGTGGCTGGAGGATTATCTGGCAAGGTACCGCGGAGCATTCATCATGGTAACTCATGACCGTTATTTCCTGGATAAGGTAACGAATAAAATCATCGAGATTGATAAGGGCAGTATCTATTCCTATACCGCCAACTACACTAAATTCCTGGAGCTTAAAGCAGAGAGGGAGGATATGCTGCTGGCAACGGAGAGGAAGGCGAAGAGTCTGTTCCGGGTAGAGCTGGAATGGATGCAGCGCGGTGCAAGGGCACGTTCGACAAAGCAAAAAGCGCATATCCGGAGATTCGAGGAATTAAGGGACCGTAAGCAGATCGAGGCGGACGGCAAGGTGGAGATTAATGCACTTTCATCTCGAATGGGCAAGAAGACGATCGAACTGAATAATATCTGTAAAGCTTACGGCGATCTAAGTCTGATCCAAGAATTCTCCTATATTCTGTTACCCGGGGACCGTATCGGAATTGTTGGTCCCAATGGCTGCGGGAAGTCGACCCTGTTAAATATTCTGACGGGTAAATTACAGCCGGATTCCGGTATTGTGGATAAGGGAACTACCATGAAAGCCGGTTATTTCTCGCAGGAAAATGAATATATGGACGAGAAGTTAAAGGTCATTGATTATGTCAGAGATACTGCGGAATATATCCAGACCTCGGAAGGCACAGTAACCGCTTCCCAGATGTGTGAAAAGTTTTTATTTACCGGTTCCATGCAGTATACACTTATTGCAAAGCTGTCGGGCGGCGAGAAGAGAAGATTATACCTCCTGAAGGTATTGATGGAGGCTCCTAATGTATTGGTACTGGATGAGCCGACCAATGATCTGGATATTCAGACACTGACAATACTGGAGGATTACCTGGAATCATTCCCGGGAATCGTAGTTACGGTATCCCATGACCGTTATTTCCTGGATAAGATAGCAGCCAGAATCTTTTCCTTCGAGGATGGAACCATACGTCAATATGAAGGAAACTTCACTGATTATAAAGAAACAAGAGGTTCCCGGACGGAAGAAGCTGTGAAATCTGCAAATACATCCTATTCAGGCACCAAGGCAGCAGCTGGTCAGAATGCTGTTCAGAGTCCGAAAACCGCATCGGCGGAGAATAGCACAGAAGCAGACCCCAAAACTGCCGCTCCGGCAGCCTGGAAACAAAGAAGCAGCAAGCCGAAATTCACCTATCAGGAACAGAAGGAATACGATACCATTGACCAGGTGATCGCGGAACTGGAGAATAAGATCGCAGAGACAGAAGCTTCAATCACAAGGGCTGCGACTGACTATACGAAACTCAATGAATTGATGAAGCAAAAGGAAGAACTGGAACAAGCCCTGGAAGAAAAGATGGACCGCTGGGTATATCTGAATGATCTGGCGGAACAGATCGATGCAGCAAAATCATAAATTATAACCAGTTGCTGCAATATCTGAAAATAAAATATCAGCTTATGTTAAAGAAATTTTTCTGATTGCCGGGGAAATTCACGGATACTATGCACATGGAGATATGTTTAAATAAAGATGGTCTGAGGATAACTGTAAGTTCCTCAGACCATCTCTGTGCGTGACGGATAAAGATATTTCAATTTTAATAGCCTGGTCTTTTTATGGTATCGGCTTATACATTGTATAGTAATCAGCTTCCACATCCTCCATACGCCGGCTGTACCAAAGCTTGGCGTCATCCAGTGCTTTGTTATAGATATACTTCCCCAGGGTATCCAGGAAGAAATCAAAGATGCCTTCCGAAGCAATGATCCCGAGCTTTTCATCACGTTCAGTCTCAAAATAATACTTGATTTCCTCGATGATCTGTTTCTTTTCATCACCGGAAAGATTGATATTCAAATGATTCGGTCTTTTCTCCATATAGACTCCTTCTGATTATATCGAATATTATTTTCCTGTTTTTATCACCGGTATATCGCAGTGGTGAAGGATTCCCTGTGACAGGGCAAAGCAGACCAGGGCAGCGATGAGCTCCCACAGTGCAAGGATGCATAGCCCGATCAGCAGGCCTCCTGCCCCCGCCAGGCTTCCGATGATGATAGCTGCAAAGATTCCCGGAAGCATAATGATTATGATTGCGATCATGTATATGAATATGATGAGTCCGGCACTGATATCTGCTCCTGTAAAGCGCATGGACAGATAATTCACTCCCAGCAGCAGGAATGAGAACATGGAATAAGTGACGATGCTTATCAGTATAATGGGAACAGCTTCTCCTAAAAGGATTCCTGCAATACCGAAGATAAAGATGCTCTCTGCAAAAACCTTCAGCACTATCTCAAGATTGCTCCATACGATCTTGCGAAGGGAACTCTCAGGGATCAGATAGATATAATGGCTATACAGCTCCTTTAAGCCCCGTCCGGTTCCAATTAAGAATATCTGTGCCCACATCAGGCTCTGCAATAATGTCATAATTCCGCCTTCACTTCCCATACGGCGGAAAAACAAAGCGAATGCAGCGGAACCAAGTACCAGCAGAATAGAAGAGAGGCCCCAGAGGCCCAGCCGGTTGGCACGGAAGGATTCTCTCAGATGCTTATAGAATATGGAATTGATCCCATATCCCCCGATCCCGGTCTTTATTACCTTGACTTTTCTCGAAGAGGAGGCTTCCATACTGATCTGTCCCTCTGCCAGGCTGCGCTTTTTCTGGAAGGTTGTTTCAGTTGCCACCAGAACATCCTCATAATAATCCGGATTGCTGAAGGTGATATAGAGAATTAATAAAGCGCCGGCCAGTATCATTAATCCGAAGAAAAGCAGGCCTCTTCCGATATTGCCTGATATCAGCGAAACGACGCCTTCCGAAGCCCAGCCTACCACCGGGGTCCATGATATAACGGGAGATCGGAGAGTATTATCAAGCGCAGGCATCAGCTCGCCGTATTTCAATAATTGAATGCCGAGAAAGGAGACCAGCGGAATGAAAAACACCGCTGATAAGATACGGACAGCCATTTTGCGCCGGGGTCTGCTATTGGTCAAGCTATAGATCAAAAGCGAAATGATCTGCATCAGACTGACGGCCACCACAAAGCCCAACATTATAAGCAATACGGCATCAAAGCCGGTGCCAAAGCTCATGCGGATGGAATTACTCTGGAACAATATGAAGAAGCCTGCTGTCAGCGACATCTTAGCCATTCGTATAATTCCATACACTAAAATCTTGCGCGGATTCACCGGAGATACAAACAGAAGGTTCACATCATTCATATCAAAAATAATATCACCGTTGGAAAGGCCCTTCTGTATGGATATAATCAAAAAAAGCAGAATGAATAAGAAAAATATTCCCTTCAGCCAGATCAGGTCCATATACGCATCCCTGCTCTGGGTCGTGAATAACGAAAGTATAAAGATTCCTGCGATGCCGGCAATGGTAACCAGCCACAATATCAGCTTTGCGGGTTTGTGCAGTACCTCCCATACGGTATTCTTTAAACTCCTGATAATTAAGAATAATAAGCTCCTCATACGGCCGTACCCCTCTCCGCACCTTCCGTAATTGAAAAATAGACATCCTCAAGGCTCTGCCCGGATTGTAAATCACTGTGGCGGCACTGCCGTTCAATTTTGCCCTTCACCATAATATAAGTAATATCCCAGTTTTCCTCCATGCTGTCAATCATATGGGTGCTGACCAGAAGGGCACAGCCCTGGTTTCTTAATTCCGCCATGAGGGTCTTCAGCTCCCTGATGCCATGAGGGTCAAGTCCTACCAACGGTTCATCCAGGATAATTGCCTTGGGCCCGGGCAGTAAAGCACAACAGACGCTGACCTTTTGCTGCATTCCCTTGGAGAGCTCCTTGCCGAGCTTCATTTTCTTATCATCGAGTTCAAAACGCTTAAGAAGTGCTTCGGCCCGATCCTCCCAATCAGTAAGGCGGTAAGCCTTGGCGATGAATTCCAGATGCTCTGATACGGTAAGCATGGGATACAGGACGGGGAATTCCGGGACATATCCCAGGAGTTTTTTTGCTTCCGGTGTATGGTTCTTATGTCCGTCGATGGTTATCTCACCGTCAAATCTCAAAAGGCCGCACACGGATTTGATTAAAGTTGATTTGCCTGCACCGTTTGGCCCCAGCAGCACTGCAAGCTCACCTGCTCCTACATGAATGCAGACCTTGTCATTCGCCATCAGTTTCCCATAACGTTTTGTTATATTATTTGCAAAAATCATCTCAATAAACCTCCTTATAATACGCCGGTTAACCACTTACAACCAATCAGTGCCGTCCGGGGCAATAATTGGTTGCAGTATAATGGTGTTATATATGAGTATGATAATAAACAATACGGCTGTCAAGAGTTATCTGTAATATTAACCGGATGTTAATTATTCTAAGTTATTTCTAACAAGGTATTCCAAGGAGGATTATATTCAATTCACAGGCAGCCTCACTCATATGCCGTTCATCCCTGCCTCCGGCTGCACCGACAATGTGCATTGCAAAGGGACGGCCTCTCCATAATGTCCGGACTGCCTTTCATCCTGAGGAGATGCAGAATCAACCATCCCGTTAATCCTATGCTGTCTTGTCGAATTGTGAATTGTAAAGGTTCGCATAGAAGCCGCCCTTTGCCAGCAGCTCCTCGTGGCTGCCCTGCTCTACGATGTCACCTTCATTCATGACCAGGATCAGGTCCGCATCGCGGATGGTAGACAGGCGGTGGGCGATGATGAAGCTGGTCCTTCCCTTCATAAGGGTATCCATAGCCTTCTGGATCAGAATTTCGGTTCTGGTATCCACAGAGCTGGTCGCTTCATCAAGTATCAGGATCTTGGGATCGGCAAGGATCGCCCGGGCGATGGTGAGCAGCTGCTTCTGGCCCTGGGATACATTGCTGGCCTCTTCATTCAAAACCATCCTGTAGCCATCCGGCAGAGTGGAGATGAAGTGGTGGACGTGGGCAGCTTTAGCGGACCTTATTACTTCCTCATCCGTAGCAGTCAGCTTACTGTAACGGATATTCTCCATGATGGTACCGTTGAATAACCAGGTATCCTGGAGCACCATACCGAACATCTTGCGGAGGTCACTCCGGTTAAAGTCTTTAATGTTATGGCCGTCGATCAGTATTTCTCCGCTGTTGATATCATAAAAACGCATCAGCAGTTTTACCATTGTAGTTTTGCCGGCTCCGGTAGGACCGACGATGGCGATTTTCTGGCCCTTATATATCCTTGCATTAAAATCATTAATAATGATTTTATCAGGATGATATCCAAAGTGGACATTCTTAAATTCCACATTACCGTTCACACCATCCAAAGAAACCGGATTCTCCGCAGTCTGAACCTCTTCCTCGGCCTCCAGGAACTCGAATACGCGTTCCGCGGCGGCAGCAGTGGACTGGAACATATTTGCCACCTGGGATAACTGCATGATGGGCTGGGTAAAGAGCCGTATATATTGAAAGAAGGATTGGATCTGGCCAATCTGGATCTTGCCCTTAATGGTGAGGAAGCCGCCCAGGATGGCAACACCCACATAGCCCAGGTTACCGATGAAGGACATTACCGGCATCATTAACCCGGACAGGAATTGGGACTTCCAGGCAGATTCATATAATTTCTCATTCTTCTCGTCAAATTCCTTAATAGAATCCTCTTCCTTGTTAAATATCTTGACGATGGTATGACCGCCGTAGACCTCCTCCACCTGGCCGTTGACATGACCCAGATATTCCTGCTGCTGCTTGAAGTACTTCTGTGATTTCTTAACAACGCCTCCGATAATCAGGAGGGATAGAGGCAGTATAGCCAGTGCCAGCAGAGTCATCCAGAAGCTGATCCGCAGCATCATGATCAGTACTCCGATGATGGAGACAACTGAGGTGATCAGCTGAGTCATGCTCTGGTTTAAGCTGTTGCCCAGTGTATCCACGTCATTGGTCACTCTTGACAGAATCTCCCCATGGGAGGTGGTGTCAAAATAATTCATGGGCATACGGTGGATCTTCTCAGAGATGTCTTTGCGGAACCGGTAAGTTAATTTCTGGGCGATACCCGAGGTAAACCAGCCTTGAACGAATGAAAATACGGAGCTGATACCATACAGCAGGATTAAGGTGAGCAGGATTTTACCCAGCTTGGTAAAATCGACCCCGGGACCTCCCTGAATCTTATCGATCACTCCGTTGAATATCTCAGTGGTTGCATTACCGGATATGGTCGGTCCGATAATTGTAAAGATGGTACTGCCGATTGCAAATATGGTGATTACCAGGAAGCCGATCTTATATCTTCCCAGGTATGCGAATAACTTCTTCATAGTAGCCTTAAAATCCTTGGCCTTCTCGCCCGGCATCATACCCGGAGGTCCTCCGAAGCCAAGACCGCGCCGGTTGCGGGCAGGAGCGGGATTTGCAGGGGCTTGCTGTCTGTTCTCTTCATTACTCATGATTAAGCTCCTCCTTTGATAACTGGGATGATGCGATCTGCTGGTATACCTCGCAGTTTTCCAATAATTCTCTGTGTGTGCCCTTGCCGACGATACGGCCTTCGTCCAGTACCAGGATCTGCTCGGCATTCATAATCGTACTGATACGCTGTGCGACTATAATGACGGTGCTTTCCCTGATGTCCTCCTTCAAGGCTTTGCGAAGTGCCGCATCCGTCTTGTAATCCAAGGCAGAGAAGCTGTCATCAAAGATGTACACCTGCGGCTCCTTGGCGATTGCTCTTGCGATGGACAGGCGCTGCTTCTGTCCGCCTGATACATTGGTACCGCCCTGGGCGATGGAGGTATCATAGCCCTCCGGCTTTTCATTTATAAATTCTTCTGCCTGGGCAATACGTGCGGCACGCTTCATAAGTTCGTTATCCAGCTTTGAATTGCCGAATTTAATATTGGTCTCCACAGTACCTGTGAACAGCACACCCTTTTGAGGGACAAAACCGAGCTTTTCCCTTAAGCTGTGCTGGGAGGTTTTGCGTATATCCGTTCCGTTCAGGAGAATCTCCCCATCCGTCACATCATAGAATCTGGGTATCAGATTAATCAGGGTCGATTTACCGCTGCCCGTGCTGCCTATGATGGCAGTAGTCTCACCGGGCTTTGCCGTAAAGCTGATATGGGACAGCACATCCTCCTCCGCATTAGGATACCGGAAGGTAACATTTCTGAATTCCAGTAAGCCCTTCCCGGCAGGCTCTGCCGCCTCAATGTTCTTCGGATCCGTAATGCTGATATCGGTGGACAGTATCTCATCAATACGCTTTGCAGACACAATGGCTCTGGGAAGCATGACGGAGAGCATGGTCAGCATCAGGAAGGACATGATGATCTGCATGGTGTATTGGATAAATGCTATCATATCGCCCACCTGCATAGTGCTGTTATTGATCCCTTCGGCACCGATCCACATAATCAGGATGGCTACCAGGTTCATGATCAGCATCAGAGCCGGCATCATGAAGGTCATAACACGGTTAACAAAGAGGGAGTTTTTCGTAAGGTCAACATTGGCCTTGTCAAAACGTTCCTCCTCCTGCTTAACCGTACTGAAGGCACGGATTACCGGAAGACCGGTCAGTATCTCCCTTGTTACCAGGTTAAGCCGGTCAACCAGTTTCTGCATGATCTGAAACTTCGGCATGGCTACGATTAACAGAACACCGATCAATACGAATATTGCGCCGACACCGACAATCAGGATCCAGGACATGGAGGAATTTGTATTAATGACCTTTACAATACCTCCGAATGCAAGAATCGGGGAATATATAACGATTCGCATCAGCATAACGGTCATCATCTGTACCTGCTGAATATCGTTCGTGCTTCTGGTGATTAAGGATGCGGTGGAGAACTGATCCATCTCCTTATGGGAGAAGGAAAGCACCTTCTTAAATACTCCGCTCCGCAATTCCCGGCCCATCTTAGCTGCGATTCTTGCAGCCAGCAAGGTAACAAGAATCGCAGCCAGCATGGAAACCAGGGCTAAAGCGATCATCTTCGCGCCAACAATTAAGATATAATTGATCTGCAGCCTATCCACATCAACGCCGATTGCGGTGTATTCGGTTTTTACATAGGTGGAAGCCGTCTGGGATAAAAGCATATCCGGCATCTTGGCGATCTCTGTTCTCATACCGGATATCAGGGCTGTCTGTGCCTCTGCCGGAAGCAGGGACAGAATACCGAAGATATCCGTATCACCCTGTTGCAATTCCGCCGGAATGTTCGAGAGAATCTGGTCCTTCATCGTCTGGGAGGTCTCTGCGTCACTTTCCAGTCCGAATACCAAAAGCATGGGAATGTGAAATGCTTCTGAAACCGCTTCCTCATCTTCCCCATCCCAGATATATAATTCCTCCGAGGATAGAAGAGGATACTTATCCAGGTAATCGGACCATTCCTCTTCGGAATAATTGTCTTGGGCCAAAGGTGTGTAATGAGGGGCTACGGCAGCTTTTTCCGTATCATTCATAAACATGGACAGCCGGTCATATTCCGTCTTACGAATGACATCAGGTACAGTGCTGTCAATGCCGCCGTTCATAATACCTGTGTTCACTATCTCGGAGGTATAGGTGGGCAGCGACAGATCCGAATATGCCTGTATAATCAAAAGAATTGTAACAAAGATGATTGCTACAACCGAGGTTTTTAAGAACTTCAATAATTTAAACATAATGGTTCCTTTCCTATCCTTATTCGTTATCAGGGGATTTTTGAATTGGAGTATTGCTTATCATAACAGGTATTAAATTATTTCTCATGCCGGTACACATTTGCTTTCATTTTCTCTGAAAGAATGATCAAGGTATGCAGTTCCTCTTCCGTAAAGCCGTCAAAGATCTGGCCTAGGATTTTTTCAATAAACTGCTCACCCTTTTCAGCAAAATCACGTCCTTCCGGTGTAAGATAAACCCTCATGATACGCTTATCGGCTTCGTCAGTAACCCGGTATACATAATTATTGGCTTCCAGCTTATTCAGCATACCGGTTATGGTAGCAGGAGTAACAAAGCATTTTTCCGACAAATCCTTCTGAGTGATTCCCTCATGGTTTTTAATCAGGCCCAATAATTTGGGCTGACCGGGATACATATTCTTATTCTCCATCTTGTGATAGGATTTATTGTGAAAAGATTTAAATATGGCTGACAGATTATTCATCAGCTGAACGATTTCATTCTGCATTAATTTAGCGATCACCTCCTTTATATAGTAGATACTTCCATATGCTGGATAAAATTAATTAGGTGCCTAACTAATTACGTATTATATCACGATGTGATACCAAGTCAATACATACAATTATGAAGATTTTATGAAATGACGTTTATTGGATTTTATTTTTTGGTCTGCGAATGCCGCCTCTCGTTTTTATTCTGAAAATGGGCGCAAAAATACCGCAGGACAAGCAGCCTGTGTCGGGACTGTATCCTGCTATATTTTTCTAAGGTGCCAATGTCAATTGATACTTTGGTAAATTATCATAATCTAAACTATGACTGAAGGACCTCAAGTAAGATTTCCAGCAGCCTGTCGTTCAGTTCGGGAGCCATAAAGCAGAAACGGAAGAACCGGTTATTCAGGAATGGAAAGGTGGAGCAGTCACGGATCATATAACCGTGCTTAATGGCAGCCTCGAACAGATCCATGGCTGTGACGTCCTCCCTGAGAATCTTTACCAGAATGAAGTTGGCGGTAGGAGAATAATACCGGACATTCCGGCAGGTTTCCAGAATCCTGCAGATACGCGCCCGTTCGGCGGCGATGAGTGCCCGGGTCTCCTTAATATAATCCTCGTCCGTGAACATGATCTCTCCTGCGATGGCCGCCAGACTGTTAATGGTCCAGGGATTTTTGCGCTGGTTGATCTCCTTTAAAAGGTCTGCGTTGCCGCAGATGGCGTAGCCCAGGCGCAGTCCGGGTGCGGCGAAGAATTTGGAGATTCCGCGCAGTATTATGATATTGTTATAATATCCGGTGAGAGGAACGGAGGTAATCTTCTGGATATCCTCAGCGAATTCCACATAGGTCTCATCCACCATGACGAAGATTCCCTGCTGCTTGCAGATATCAAGGATCTTGCGCATATCACTCCGGGTGATGGCGGAAGAGGTGGGGTTATTGGGATTGCAGAGGACCAGCAGATCCACATCCTCCGTCAGTTCGGCTTCCAGCTCCTGAAGCTCCAGGCTGAAGTTATGCTCCTCCGCCAGAGGATAATATCTCGTGTGGCCGCCGCCCAGGGTCACCTCACGCTCATATTCGGAGTAAGTGGGGCCGAGGATCAGTGCCTTTTTCGGATGCCTGATCTGGATGAACAGGGAGATCAGTTCGGTGGATCCGTTGCCCACGATGATATTCTCTATATCGGCATGAACGTAGTCCGCTATTTTTCTGCGCAAAGAGGTGTATTCCCGGTCAGGATAGCTCATAATGGCATCGATCTTCTCAGCCAGGGTGGTTTTTAACAAGGGGGATATTCCCAAGGGATTGACATTGGCAGAGAAACTGACGATATCCTCCTTCCTGATGCCGTATATCTTCTCGATCGTCTCTAGATCGCTTCCATGAAAATGGTCGGTGTGCTTAATCATCTGGCTTCCTCCTGGATAGAATTTATAAAATATAATCCATAAGACCTATGCAATATCTTGTTGAAAGGTATGGATTTTTTGCTATATATAGATTATAATTGAACATAGTTAAATATATTGTAATTAAATATACCATATTGGCAGACTCATACGGTATCGGCATGATCTGCCGGTGATGCGCGCTCACTATGTTCGGCGCTGATTTTACATATCCACAACTTCTGATAAATTGTATTATATCGTATTCCTGTGAAAATGCAATGCTTCCGTAATTAGTATTCATATAGATATGTTCTTTATAGATTATTAACCTGAGGTGATAAATTGAAGGAGAAAATTGAGCGATTTTCAAAAGGTGATTTTGAATATGAACTGCCCTTTATTTGTCTGTCGGAGGAAGAGATAAGCATAACCGTAGAAGCCGGTAAGATATTGAAGGACAGCTTTATCATCAGCAACAGTGCCGGAAAGCGGATGAAGGGTGTCGTATATTCCTCTCATAAGCTGCTGCAGGTGGAAAATCCCCGGTTTGACGACACGGAGAATACCGTATACTATCAGTTCAATGCAGCCTACCTTAAGGAAGGGGACCGGATTACCGGTGAACTGAACATCGTCTGCGACTGCGGTGAGAAGGTGCTGCCCTTTCTGGTTCAGGCGGAAGGCTCTTATTGCATGACCTCTCTTGGGAAGATCAAGGATTTGTTCCAATTTACCAATTTGGCGAGAATGGATTGGCCGGAAGCGAAGAAGGTATTCCGTTCAGAGGATTTTGAACGCATTTTCTTAAGCAACGAAGACCGGTATCGATTTGTATATAATAATCTGATAAAAAGCATTTCCACCAGTCAGGCGCTGGAGGAATTTCTAATAACCATACATAAAAAACCGGTGATCCGCCTTGAGATAGATAAAGAGAAGGCGGAATATCTGGTCAACCGGGAGCTGATTACGGACAAGCTGGTGTTAACCAAGAACCATTGGGGATTTGCAGAGATTCGGGTGAGTACGGATGCATCCTTTATACAGCTGGACCAGAAATTCCTGTGGTCTGACCGGTTCATCGGCAATACCCATATGGTGTCCTATAGTATCGATCCCAAGAGCCTTAAGCCGGGCAATAACTTTGGCTGTATTTATATTAAGACCTCGCAGCAGACGATTGCGGTAGAGATTGTGTGCAAGTATAAAAAGGAAGACGGCAAGACCTCGGAGCTCAGGCAGCTGCAGAAGCTGGATTACGGCCTTGTACATAATTACCTGAATTTATGCCTGAATAAGATATCCCACGGGGAATATCTGGCACAGGCCGAGACTCTACTGCGGCGGATGCCCGGACCTGAGATTAACCGTTTTCGGGAGCTGATGCGGATTCATCTCTCTATCGCAGCCGGTAAGAATAAGATAGCTGAGGAGCTCATAGGGGATATGGCGGCAGATGAGCTGTCGTTAAAACGAAAATCTGTCCTGGAATATTGTACATATCTGTATCTGGACGCCTTATACCATAAGGATGAGGATACGATAAAATTCGCAGTGGCTTCTATACGCCGTTATTATGATACCGGATATAATGATTGGCGGCTTTTATGGCTGTTACTCAATGTAGATAAGCAGTATGAGAAGAATAAGGACGTTAAATTAGGCGATATACAGGAGCAGTTTAATGCGGGCTGCCATAGTCCGATTCTATATTATGAAGCCATGTGCATCTACAATGAAGAGCCCTTTCTCCTGAGGGAATTGGGAGACTTTGAGATACAGATTCTGAATTTCGGAATTAAAAACTGGATGATTTCCAGAGAAACCGCACAGCAGTACACTTATCTGGCGGTTAAGCTAAAAAGCTTCCACCCGGTTGTTTTTCACGGACTGGAACGGCTTTATAAGGAATATGGCACGAAAGAGCTGCTGTCGGCAATCTGCAGCATACTGATCAAGGGTATGAAGAAGGAAGAGAAATACTTTCACTGGTACCGCCTCGGTGTAGAGTCCCAGCTGCGGATCACAGAGCTTTATGAATATTACATGTACTCCATCAGGGATGATGTGAAAGAGCTTCTGGCACAGCCGGTTTTATTGTACTTTATCTATAACAGCAGCCTGACCGAGAAGAAGAAAGCATTCCTGTACGCCAATATCATAAGGAACAAGGATAAGTGCGAGACCATATACCGGACCTATTATAAGAAAATGGAAGTATTCACGGCCAAGATGCTGGAACGGCATTACATCAACCGCGACCTGGCAGTATTATACCGGGAATTTATGGGGAAAGGCATGAGTACGGAAGAAGCCGGGCATATGCCTTATGTGCTGTACCGTCATGAACTGGTATGCAATAATCCTGACATTGTAAATGCTGTCGTGGTCCATAAAGAATTTGGACCGGAGGAAAGCATCCCATTGGTTGACGGCATGGCGCAGGCGGATATCTATACGGAAAATGTGGAGATATTTCTGGTAGACAGCTTCGGCAACCGTTATGTGGAATCAGTAGAATATACCCTTACTCCATACCTTAAATCCGAAGAATTCGAAAGCTGCCTCCTGGAGCACAGCGATCATCCCATGCTGCTCCTGCATCTCTTTGACCGGTATCAGAGGTACCTTATCCTGACTGATACGGCGATCAATATAAGAAAGAAAGTATTCCAGATGGAAGGGCTGGCAAAGGAGTATGTGAATTCCTGCTGCGAGACCCTGATTGATTATTATTATGATAACTATGACGATGAACAGCTGGAGTACTATCTGAGCAAGGTAGACCTGTTTCAGGTCCGCCCCTCTCAGAGGGCAAAATTCCTGGAATTCATGGTGATTCGGACCTTTTATAATGAAGTACTGGAGGCTCTTCAGAGCTTTGGCATGGAGGGGATTCCCATTAACCGCCTGGTAAAGCTCTGCTCCGGATGGCTTCAGACTCCGGATGCCGGGAAGAATAACGAATACATGGTGCTGTTATGCCATTACGTATTCATACATAATAAATATGATGTGGCAATCCTTCAGTACCTGCTGCGGTATTATAACGGCTCAACCAGGGATATGTTCAAGCTTTGGCAGGCGGCGAAAAGCTTCGAACTGGATGCCCATCTTCTGGAGGAGCGTCTTTTAACACAGATGCTGTTTGCCGAAAGCTATATCGAAGACAGCTTCCTGGTATTCGACACCTATTATAAAGATATAACCAACCACATGCTGGTACGGGCATTTCTTACCTTCTATGCATATAAATTTCTTATCCATGACCAGGTAATCGATGAGAAGCTCTTCCCGGTGATGAAGAGAGAGCTTAATTATGAGGAAAACGATGTCTGCCTTCTGGCATGGCTGAAGCATAATGCGGCAAATCCTGCACTTACACAGCAGGAGCTGACATTTACGGAATATCATATAACCCGGTTTGTACGTAAGGGTATTATAATGCCCTTCTTCCAGGAGTATAGATACAGAGTTGCTCTGCCGGACCGGATCATAGATAAGTATTATATCACCTACCACTGCGATCCGCGAAAGCAGGTCTATATCCATTACCGGCTGCTTAAGAATGACGATACCGAGTTTGCTACGGAACGCATGCCGAATATTTATATGGGGATCCATCTGAAAGAATATATCCTATTTTACCATGAAGCCCTGCAGTATTATATCACGGAGGAAGCCCAGGAGGATACGAATATTACTGAGAGCCTGCATATCCAATACGAAAGCATAACTCTGGAAGCGGATGAATCCAATTACAATCAGATTAATCTTATGCTTATGGCACAGGAGATGAAGGACGACAGTACATTACTGGATCTCATGGAGAACTATATTAAAAAGGAATATATGATTGATGCGTGCTTTTCCATAATTGAATAAATCAATTATATTAATGAAAGCGTAGTGAGCATGATCAAGCTTGCTTGAATCATGCGATCGGAGCAACAAGATCATGAATATGCCTTATATTCATGATATAACGAAAGCGTAGTGAACATGATCAAACTTGCTTGAATCATGCGGTCGGAGCAACAGGATTATAAACAAGTCTTATGTTCATGATATAAGGAGAAGGTCCATGGATACACCAAGGAAAGTAATTGTAGGCTATGATCTGTGTGACGATTTTACCCGGATCAGCTGCTACAGTTATAAATTAAATGAACCCATACCGATCGGCCTGGAAGAAGGGGAGAGTGAAGACAGTCAGATCCCCACGGTATTATGCATTAAAAATGATACAAAGCAATGGCTCTTCGGAGAGGAAGCCATACGGGGCGCTCAGAACGGACAGGGACTTAAGGCGGAGCACCTGCTGACGAAGCTTCGTAATGACGAAGTGACAGAGCTTTATGAGGTAAAGTTTACCGCGATATCCCTTATGGAAAAGTTTCTTAGAAAAACTCTGACATTGGTTAAGAATTATTTTCCCACGGAGCAGATATCAAAGCTTGTGATCACGATCCGTGATACCGAACCCATACTTGTGGACAGAATATACGAAGCTTTGGCGCTTCTGGGAATTGGTAAGGACCGGGCTGTGGTCATAAGCCATGCAGGAGCGTATCTGTATTATGCCTTAAGCCAGGATAAATCATTATGGATGAATGATGTGGGGTTATTTGATTTTAACAGGGAAGGGCTGCATTATTATCAGATCAGGTTAAGCCGCAGAACCAGACCGGTGATCGCAATTTTGCACAAGGCAGACTATACAAATACTCTGAATATTGATATGCTGAAACAAAAGGATATCAGTCCGTCTTATATCTTCGAAAACATAGCCGGGGAGGTTTTATACAAGCAGATCATAACCACCTTGTATTTTACAGGAAGCGGCTTTGAAGGGGACTGGGCGGAGGAGGTTATCAGGGGACTTTGTACCGGCAGGAGGGTGTTCTACGGACAGAATTTATTCACGAAAGGTGCCTGTTATGCAGCCAGGGAATTATCCGGCGACAAGAGGCTCACGGAGATCCTGCTGCTTAATGATGATATGGTCCGGGGCTCGGTGGAGCTTCGTGTGTACCGGGATACAAAATTCATTGAGGTTCCTTTGGTTCAGGCGGGAGATATCTGGTACGAGGTGGATCAAAGTATCGATGTGATACCTGAGGGTCAGGCCGAGCTGGAGATCATCCGCAAGGATATCATGACGAAGGATGTCTTCAGGGAGAAGCTGGCCTTAGGCGGATTTCCGGAGCGGCCGGACAGGACCAGCCGGCTGAATATCCATTTTTCCTGCACAGATAAGACGACGGGTATCCTGCGGGTGACAGATTTAGGCTTTGGAGATTTCTTTCCGGCTTCCGGAGAGATAATGGAATTTACTTTAGAGATATAAGAAAAGAGGTAGCTTGTTATATGGGCAAACTAATCTTATGCAGTGGAGTAAGAACAAACAGACCATATGTCTTTCCGGCCACCGGAATCAGGATCTATTCCATCGAGGAGCTATGCTATTATCTGTATCATCATATCTATATGATCGAGGAGGATATGTTCACGGAGGATCTCTTTGACTGGATCGGCTCGGAGCTGCGGCTGACAGAACGTGCCCAGATGCTCAAGAAATTAAAATGGCGGAATTCTGATTTGAAGACTATCGTTACAGTCATCCTGTGCAGTGCGGATTATTATTCGGAATCTGAAATCAAAGGAGTATTAAAAACACTGGATAATGTCACGGGAATGCCCGCGATTAAGCGGAACTGCCTGAAAGCAAATAACTGCCTTAAAAACAGAAAGTATATGGAGGCTGCTGCAGAATATGAGAAGATAATCAATTCATCCGAAGCAAGCGGGCTGACACCGGAGGAATACGGTAATATCTATCATAACTTAGGAATAGCCAAGCTTCATATTACCGGATTGGTCGAAGCCACCGGATTATTCGCTGAGGCTTATGAGCGCAACCATAGTGAATTGAGCCTGAAGCAGTATCTGTATGCCTTAAAGCTCAGCAATAATGATGATGAATATGAAGAAAAGACAGAAGAATATCAGGTCAGCGAGGAGCTGCGCAGGGAGATCCTGGATTATCTTAAAAGTATGGAGGAAGAAGCGCTCTATTCACAGCTGATGAATGAGATTGAACATTTGAAAAGAAGCAAAGCCCATGGTATGATGAATGAATATTACAGAAAAACAGACGAGATAATCGAGGGCTGGAAGTCCAGGATAAGACAGAGTTAAGAGGAAAGACCTAAGAATGATAGAAAGGTAATACAAAAGAATGGGATTATTGAGTATATTCGCCGGAAAGCGTAATCAAAAACAGGCAGATAAGGAGACGCAGGCAGCTGCGGAGGTTAAGAAGGAGCCTAAAAAGCCTTTGCGTTCGAATACCCGGACGGAGCGGATCGGATATATCAAGGATAATTGTGAACAGATAATTGAAAGCGAAAGGCAGATTGAAGAAGCCAAAGCAGAGTATCAGGCTGTTACCTCATATCTAACGGATATGCAGAAGATTGATATGATTCCCCTGGAGCAAAGAGGCGATCTTGAGGATGCAGCCCGTAATATACTTAATCTGACCAAGGAGAGAGGTAAGCTCCAGAACAGAAGCTCCATCCTGTCCGACCGCCAGTACAAGCTGTACGAGCGGTATGAGCTTTTAATACCCGGAGAGCTGCCGCAGCTTAAAGAAGCGGAACGGTATCAATCGGTGATCCGGCAGGATATGGAGCATCTGGAGCAGGAGAGGCTTGATCTGGATGATGATTATGAGGATATCACAGGCAAACAGGCATTCCTCAAGGGGATTGCCATTATCATAAGTATTGTTGTAGCGGTACTGTTTTTTCTGTTTGGCTTAATCACCTATTATTCCGAGACGAATCTGATCTGGCCGTTCCTGTTGACCGTACTGATGGGTATGGTTCTTGCCTTCTGCATCTTCATCGAAGCAAGGAAGAATACCGCTCAGGTACGGCTGGTTCAGCTGAAACAGAACCGGCAGATCATGCTTATGAATAAGGTGAAGTTAAAATCCGTCAATAACCGGAACTATCTTGAATATATCTATAATAAATATCAGGTTGCGGACCATGAACAATTAAGTGTCTTCTGGGAAGAATTCGTACGGCTTAAGGATGAGGCCAGAAGATATCAGGCCAATACGGATTTAATTGAGTTTAATAACAGAGAGCTGATTCGTGAATTAAAGAAATTCGGTATTGCGGATGCTGAGATCTGGATATTCCAGAGTACGGCTATCCTTGATAATAAGGAAATGGTGGAGGTCCGCCATAGATTGAATGTCCGCAGGCAAAAACTGCGGGAACGAATCGATGTGAATACGAAACAGAAGCAGGCGGCTATGAAGGAGATCCGGACAGCAATGTCAGACTATCCGGATTGTGTGGAAGAGGCGGAGCAAATACTGCGAAGATACCGGATAGAAATGGATATGTAAGCTTAAAATAAATAATTTGATAGTAATTAGTTGACAAAATTAGTACTATATAGTATTGTACTATATAAGGAGGGTCGATATGCGTTCAGAAACAAATAGTGGTTTTTTGATTTCACAGATCAAGCAGGTGGGCGGCAGGATTTTCGAAAAAATATTGGCAGATTCGGGCATTGATGCTTTTAATGGCGCTCAGGGAAGAATACTCTATGTTCTTTGGAGGTCGGACTGCGTGCCCATAATAGGTTTATCCGAAAAGACCGGGCTGGCAAAGACAACACTGACAGGCATGCTTGACCGGATGGAAGTATCGGGGCTTATAAACAGGGTTTACGATAAATCCGACAGACGGCAGATTCTTGTGGCTCTGACTGATAAAGCCCGAAGCCTTCAGGATGAATATGATAAAGTTTCCGCAAAGATGAATGAAATCTATTTTAAAGAATTCAGTGATGGTGAAGTGGAACAACTTGAAGGCTATCTTATTCGAATTCTAAATAATTTAAAGGAGGAAATATAAATGAGTAAAGTATCTGTTCCTGTTTCAAACAATTTTTGTCCGCAAACGCTGTTTCTGTACGGTACTTATAAGGAGGACGGTACACCTAATTTCGGACTGTTTTGCTGGTTCAGCTATTATTGGGATGCCGAGCTGGGGGTTATGGCATGCATCGGCGGAGATAAACTGACCAAAGACCGGATAAGCACCACTAAAGTTTTCTCTGCCAACCTGGTTACAGAATCGATCCTTCCCCTGGCAGATTATTTCGGAAATACAAACGGTTATTCGGAGGAAAAGATGGAAGTTCCCCTAAAGACTGCAAAGGGAGCTGTGCTGAATGTTCCTTTGCTTGAGAACAGCCCCTTATCCTTTGAGCTTGAGGTCTCGCAGTCGATACCGCTTAACGGCGGAGAAGTATTCCTGTGCAAAGTCCGCAATGTGATGATTGAGGAGCATTTGACCGATAAAGATAAAAGTATAGAACAAAGAATCCAGTCCATAGCTCCCATCAGTACAACCTGTGCGACCTATTTTTCCTGGGAGGGAAAATCGCTGGGCGGATGGGGTGAGCCGATGAAGAAGTTTCGTAATTGACATCAGAGCTTGTTTCGGATTATAATATATGAAATTTAAAATTTAAATGCTATGAAAAGAAGAGTAGGTAACCGGCACTTTTACAGAGAACCCTGATAGCTGAGAAAGGGAAAGTATATGGCTGCTGAACATGGTCTTGGAGCAGCGTACCGACAATTCATATGGTCCGGAGGATTATCATAAGATACGGATATTGTATCACCGGACAAAATTGTGAATTCAGGCTACGACGGGAGCGCCCGTAACAGCGATAGAGTATCGGCGGATCATTTCCCGCCCGTACTTGATAAGGTCCATATTGTGAGATATGGGCGAATTTGGGGTGGTAACACGAAGCCATGCTCTCGTCCCCGAAATTGCTTTGACGCATTTTCGGGAGGTGAGAGCTTTTTATTTGCAACAGAATGCAATATATCCATTCAAACGCTGCCACACAAATTAATAGAAATGAGGAGGAATAATTCATGACAAACATTTTAATCGGAGGAGCGTGGCCATACGCCAACGGATCGCTTCATATCGGCCATCTTGCATCCTTATTGCCGGGCGATGTTCTTGCCAGATATCACAGAGCGAAGGGTGATAATGTATTCTATGTATCCGGAAGTGACTGTCATGGGACACCGGTCACCATCCGTGCAAAACAGGAGAACAAAACTCCCGGGGAAATCAGTGATCATTATCATGAGGAATTCACCCGGGTATTCCATAAGCTTGGTTTCAGCTATGATCTGTATACGAAAACCTCGTCCGGGGAGCATATGGCATACGTCCGGAAGTTTCATGAGAAAATGTACTTAAGTCCGCTGATTAATGAAAAAACTGCTCCTCAGGCCTACTGTCCCGGCTGCCGGAAGGTCCTGACCGACCGGGCGGTGATCGGGATATGTCCTGACTGCGGGGCGGCCTCCAGGGGTGACCAGTGTGATGCCTGCGGCAGTGTTCTTGAACCGGAGAATCTATTGGAACCTACCTGTGCAGATTGCCATAATACTCTGGAATTCAAGGAAAGCACCCAGCTTTATATCGCGCTGCCAAAGCTTGAGAAGGAATTGACGGATTATCTTGGACAGCATCCGGAGTGGCGTAAAAATGCGGTTGCATTTACACGCCGGTATCTGGAAGAGGGGTTAAGGGACAGAGCGATTACCAGAGATTTGGATTGGGGAATTGATGTTCCGAAGACCGGGTATGAGAATAAGAAAATCTATATCTGGGCAGAGAATGTATTGGGCTATCTCTCGGCAAGCTATGTGGCAGCAGCACAGCGTGGGGTTTTATTCTCTGAGGTATGGGGGAATAATGCAAAGCATTATTATGTGCATGGCAAGGATAATATTCCGTTCCATACCATCATTCTTCCGGCATTATTGCTGGCGCACGGTGAGGGCCTGCGGCTTCCGGATGAGATTATATCCGGTGAATACCTGACACTGGAAGGAAAACGTATCTCAACCAGCCGGAATTGGGCAATCTGGGTGAAGGACATCGCAGACCGGTATCAGCCGGATTCTCTCAGGTATTTCTTCATCGCCAACGGACCGGAGAGAAGAGACACGGATTTCTCCTGGCGTGAGTTCGTGGAACGAAATAACAGTGAGCTCTTAGGGGCTTATGGGAATTTTATTAACCGAACGCTGGCATTCATTACAAAATACTATGATGGGATCATACCTCAGGGACAGTTGGAGAAAGAGCTCGAAGATAAGATCAGGCAGGCATTCGATGAAGTGGGAAAGAGGATTGAAAAGGGGAATCTTAAGGATGCACTTGACATGGTATTTAACCTGGCTCGTTTCGGGAATAAATATTTTGATGCAGGAGAGCCATGGAATACAAGGATAACAAGTCCCTTAAGCTGCCGGGCAGTTTTATTTAACTGCGTACAGCTGATCAGCAACCTTGCAGTATTGCTGAATCCATTTTTGCCGTTCTCTTCCGCCAGGGTCTTTGAATGGTTATCGGTTAATGAAAAATGGGAGCCGCAATATGCAGCTTCCGGTTATGCCTTGCCTCCCATAGCTGTCTTATTCGAGCGATTGGATAAGAACTTAATTGATATTGAAATTGAGCGGTTAAGAAGCTCATTATCTTAAGCTGACAACTCAGGAAATCAAAATATCAATGAATATCTGAAGTCCGGACTAGGTCAGCTCCTATCCGGCTTAAGTTTTAATTTTATTCGGAACCGGTCAGGGATCATCGGGCGGCATATCCCGAAAGAAAGTATTGACAGAAATCAAAACATCGCATAAGATAGAACTAATCGTTTATAATGCAAATGTATTGATGGAGAGGATTAGATAAGGGCAGCTTATCAGAGAGGACCGCTCACCGGCTGTAAAGCGGTCTAAGGCAAGCTTATTGAAGGTAGCTCCGGAACAGCAGCTCTGAAACCGTATGGCGTGTAGGAGATGCCGGGAAGTCCCGTTACAGACGAAAGAGTTGGCTGACTGATATATCAGGCTTTAATATCTGCTTTGATATACGGCCATGAATAAAGGTGGTACCACGGTTCTTCGTCCTTTGCGGCGGAGAACCTTTTTTAATGCGGATAATTAGTATTGCCGGAGTGAAAATATAATATATACCCGAAAGGAAGCGTAGTTATGGACAAAGAATTAGCAAAAACCTATGATCCCAAACAGATCGAAGAGAAGCAGTATCAAAAATGGCTGGATAAGAAATATTTCCATGCGAAAGCCGATAAAAGCAGGAAACCCTTCACCATCGTGATACCGCCGCCGAACATCACCGGGCAGCTCCACATGGGTCATGCCCTGGATAATACCTTACAGGATATCCTGATCCGTTTTAAGAGAATGCAGGGTTATAATGCCCTGTGGCAGCCGGGTACGGACCATGCCAGCATCGCTACTGAGGTCAAGATCATCGAGCAGATGCGTAAGGAAGGGATTGAAAAGAAGGAGGATATCGGCCGTGAGGCATTCCTTGAAAGAGCCTGGAAATGGAAGGAAGAGTACGGCGGAAGAATCATCTCCCAGCTTAAGAAATTAGGTTCCTCCTGTGATTGGGACAGAGAACGCTTCACCATGGACGAGGGCTGCTCCGATGCGGTAAATGAAGTATTTATCAAGCTTTATGAGCAGGGTTATATCTATAAGGGCTCCAAGATCATTAACTGGTGCCCGGTTTGTAAGACCTCCATCTCTGATGCGGAGGTTGAACATGAGGAGCAGGCAGGACATTTCTGGCATATCAGGTACCCTGTTGTTGGTGAGGAGGGCTTCGTAGAGGTAGCGACTACCAGACCTGAGACCATGCTGGGGGATACTGCTGTGGCAGTTCATCCGGAGGACGAGAGATATGGGCATCTGATCGGCAAGACAGTTCTGCTGCCTCTTATGAACCGTGAGATCCCTGTTATCGCAGATACTTATGTTGACAAGGAATTCGGCACCGGTGTGGTTAAGATCACTCCGGCACACGATCCCAATGACTTCGAGGTGGGTAAGAGACACAGCCTGCCTGAGATCAATGTTATGAATGATGATGCGACCATCAATGCAAACGGCGGCAAATATGCGGGCCTGGACCGTTACGAAGCACGCAGGGTGATTGTGGCGGAGCTTAAGGAGCTGGGACTTCTGGTAAAGGTCCGGGACCACACCCATAATGTAGGTACCCATGACCGCTGCGACACCACGGTGGAACCGTTAATCAAGCAGCAGTGGTTTGTTAAGATGGATGAACTGATCAAGCCTGCCATCTCCGGTGTAAGATCAGGAGATATTCAGTTCGTACCGGAACGCTTCGATAAGATATACTTTAACTGGGCTGAGAATATCAGAGACTGGTGCATCTCCAGGCAGCTCTGGTGGGGACACAGAATCCCGGCCTGGTACTGTGATAAATGCAGTGAGATCACCATCTCCAAGACAAAGCCGGAAGCCTGCTGCCAATGCGGTCACAACCACCTGACACAGGACGGGGACACTCTGGATACCTGGTTCAGCTCCGCACTATGGCCCTTCTCCACCCTGGGCTGGCCGGAGAAGACGGAGGATCTGGAATATTTCTATCCCACGGATGTGCTTGTGACCGGATATGATATCATCTTCTTCTGGGTGCTTCGCATGGTATTCTCAGGCTATGCCCAGATGGGTGAGAGGCCCTTCGGCAAGGTATTGATTCACGGCCTGGTCCGTGACTCCCAGGGACGCAAGATGAGCAAATCCCTTGGCAACGGAATCGATCCCTTGGAGGTGATTGATAAATACGGCGCCGACGCGCTCCGCCTCAGCCTGATTATGGGCAATGCGCCCGGCAATGACATGCGCTTCTACTGGGAAAAGGTGGAGTCCAGCAGAAACTTTGCCAATAAGGTATGGAATGCCTCCCGTTTCATCATGATGAACCTGGAGAAGGCAGTCTTAAGCGATGCCCTCCATGAGAAGCTGTTGACCGCGGCGGATAGATGGATCCTCACCAAAGCCAATACTCTGGTTCGGGAAACCACTGAGAATATGGAAACCTATGATCTTGGTATTGCAGTCCAGAAGATCTATGATTTTATCTGGGAGGAGTTCTGCGATTGGTATATCGAGATGGTGAAGCCCAGATTGTATAGTGAGACCGATGAGACTAAAGCAGCGGCACTCTGGACCTTGAACCATGTATTAATCACCTCCTTGAAATTACTTCATCCCTATATGCCGTTTGTAACCGAGGAGATATTCTGTACCCTTCAGGAGATGTCAGGGAAGAAGGAAGCTGAGTCCGTTATGATCGCGGAATGGCCGGTATATCATAAGGCTTATGAATATTCAAAAGAGGCGGAAGCAGTGGAACTCATCAAGGAAGCGGTAAAGGGAATACGTAACCTTCGGACGGAGATGAATGTTCCGCCCGGCAGGAAGGCAGCCGTAATTGTTGTATCGGAGAACAATGGGATCAGAGATATTTTCAGCGACAGCAAGGTATTCTTTGCTACCCTGGGTTATGCGAACAATGTACTGGTTCAGAAGGACAAAGCAGGCATCCCGGAGGATGCGGTATCGGCTGTTATCCCAGGGGCGGTAATCTATATTCCCTTTGCGGATCTGGTTGACATCGACAAGGAAATCGAACGCCTTAAGAAGGAGAAGGAACGTCTCGAAGGTGAGCTTAAGCGTGTTACCGGAATGCTTGCTAACCCGAACTTTGTGAATAAGGCGCCGGAAAGCAAATTAGCCGAAGAAAGGGCAAAGCTTGAGAAGTATACCGACATGATGGGACAGGTGACAGAGCGGCTGGAACAGCTTGGAAAGTAGAGCTTTCAAATATGTGATTAATAATAGAGCCTGTATAACCATGTTATATAGACTCTATTATGCTCTGCCGGAACAAAAAATGTCTTATAGTAAGATTATATATCCGAAGGAAGCTTAACTATGGATCCTATTACGAAATTTATGATATTCTGTATAGAAGAATATAAAATATCAGAGAAACTTACCGGTAAGCAAGTGATTCACCTTTTTAATTAATATCGGGTTCCTGATTATTTGTTATCTTATATATTGATCCTCTTCCAAAAAGAAGGAAAGCACAAGAGCATAATCGGATAGATCTCCAGTCTTCCGATGATCATGCAGAAGGATAATATGATCTTGCTGAAATCAGAGAAGTCGGCAAAATTTCCGACAGGGCCCACAGCTCCCATGCCTGGTCCCACATTGTTGACGGCGGATATAACGGAGGTGGCTGTTGTCAGGATATCTTTTCCCTCCAGGGATACAGCCAGTATGGCGGCTCCGGAAATAGCGATGGCAAAGAAGAAGTATGTCATGACACTGGTCAATATATCCTCATCCACTACACGTCCGTTAATTTTAACCGTCTGAACTGCTCTGGGGTGTATGATTTTTGTGATCTCACGCCTGATGATCTTAAAAAGCAGGAGGATGCGGATGCATTTAAGACCACCGCCGGTAGAACCGGCACACGCTCCTATGATCATCAGAAAGAGCAAAATCAATTGGCTGAATCCCGGCCAATAATTATAATCAGCTGTTACAAAGCCCGTACTGGTCATAATTGTACTGACCTGGAATGTGGAATACCGCAGAGCTTCTCCTATGGTCTGATATACATTTCCGTGAATATTAATAGTAATCAATGCCGTTGCGGCTGCAAAAGCACCCAGGTAGAAGCGCAATTCCTCGTCCTTTAGGACTGCTTTGATATTTTTCCTGAATACCATATATAACAGCATAAAATTTACACCGAATAATAGTGTGAAGACAGTGATTACCGTCTCCAGATATAGATTATTATAGGCCGCCACACTGGCGTTCTTACTGGAAAAGCCGCCGGTGCCTGCCGTACTGAAAGCATGGATTAAAGCATCGTATAAGGACATCCCGCCCATGAGCAGGAATATAACTTCAAATACGGTAAGGACGGCATAGATACAGTACATTATCTTGGCGGTCTCGCCGATCTTCGGTACGATCTTGCCCGGCGAAGGCCCCGGGGTCTCAGCCCTCATAATATGAACCGTGTTTGCTTTCACGGAGGGCAGTACGGCGATCATAAGAATCAATACTCCCATTCCGCCCATCCAGTGGGTAAAGCTTCTCCAGAACAGAATTCCCCTGGGTAATGCTTCAATATCCTTAAGAATCGTTGAACCGGTGGTGCTGAAGCCCGATACTGACTCGAATATGGCATCAGCCACATGAGGGATGCTTCCGCTGAGCAGAAATGGAAGTGTTCCGAAGGCGGATACCAATAGCCAGCCAAGAGCTACTATGGCAAAGCCGTCTCTGGGATAGATATTGGCCGATTTTACTTTGATCAGCCTTAATCCTAATCCAACTGCAGTTATGATCAGGATGGACCATACAAATGCAGATGCATCATCTTGCCCGTAGATCAAAGCCACCAGCAGGGAGGGCACCATGCATCCTGCTTCAACACACAATACGGACCCGATACTTTTATAAATCATTCGATGGTTCATAGATATCTCCCGGCTCGATTATTTCATTTAAATCGGATAGCTTCCTGTCTTTGGTTATCAGGATCACATTGTCCTTTAGCTTAATTATATCGTTACCGTGAGGGATGATGATTTCATTTTTTCTCACGATGGCTGCAAGCAGAACACCATTTACAATATTAAGCTTCTTCAGGGGGATATCAAGGATATTCGTAGTTTCGCCCGCTGTAAATTCAATTGCTTCCACGCGGTCCCCCATAATCCGGTATAGGGTATCCACCGGATTGCCCATGGCATTCTGCAGGCCCCGCACATATCGTAATATATAGTTTGTGGTGATGACCTTCGGGCTTACCATATTATCAATTCCCATGTTCTTAACCAATACCGAGTAATTCATCCGATTGATCTTAGCGATTACCTTCTTCACTCCGTATTGCTTTGCCAGAGAAGCGGAGATAAGATTTTCCTCATCCATTCCGGTTAATGAAACAAAAGCTCCCATGTCACTTAAGTTCTCCGAATGCAGCACATTCTCATCAGTACCGTCCCCATGGATGATCAGTGCATTCGGCAAAAGCTCCGTAAGTTTAATGCACCGCTCCCTGTTATTCTCCAGAATCTTGACCTTTATATCCATCTCATCCAGGTACTTTGCCAGATAATATGCAATCCTGCCGCCTCCTATCATCATAACGCTTCTGATTTTCTGAACGTTGATTCCGATCTGTTTGCAGAAGCTGAATACTCTGGAGGGATTACCGATTAAATATACCACATCATCTTCCCTGATAATAAAATTACCATTGGGGATGATGATATCATCCTCCCGCAGAACTCCGCCGATCAGAATAGAGGAGGAGATCTTTCTGGCAATATCCTTTAAACTCATGCCTACGACGGACATTTCATTTCTGATCTTAATCTCTACCATCTCTACCCTGCCTTTGGCAAAGATATCAACATTCAAGGCGGGAGGGAATTTTAAAAGTCTTGCGATTTCACCTGCTACGGCCTGCTCCGGATTAATGACCATATCCAGACCCAAATCGTCCCTAAGCAGAGAAAGCTCGTCTGCATATTCGGGATCCCTGATTCGCGCTATTGTGTGTGCGGCTCCTAATTTCTTGGCAGTCAGGCAGCATACCATATTCATCTCATCACTGGTGGTAGCGGCAATTAACAGATCTGCTTCTTTAACCCCGGCTTCCAGCAGAATGCTCGTGCTCAGGCCATTTCCTCTAATGCACATAACATCCAGATATTCACTGGCTCTTTTTAAGGCCTCCGGATTCTTATCGATAATCGTTATATCATTATCTTCCTTTGAGAGATTCTCAGCCAGACTGTGGCCTACCTTACCGTCGCCGATAATTATGATCTTCATATTAATAACCATGCCTTCTTCATAATCTGCAAACTTAAAAGACTTAACTCCATATGCGGTGAGGAATATGCCCAATCCCGTTATACTGCAGTTTGCTGCTAAATTGTAGCATAATACTTCCGATAATTCAACTGGTGCAGCCTTCGATAAATAATTGGATATGAAACCTGTCTATGGCAACTGATCCTCATATTCACAACGGAAAAGACCTGATAAGTTTTAGATCACCTTATCAGGTCTTTTCCATAAAACCAATATATGTCTATTCAAACACTACAATTGCCTGTTTACGTTTTATTCTGAGCAATATACTTTCAAGTACCCGGAAGCTGTGGTTTAAGTCCTTCTGCTCCAGATATGCGGCAGCCAGATCCTGGCCGATTACCAGATCCATATTTCTCTCATCGGAGCATAACAGAACGGCTTTATCGGTTCCAAGTACGGAGGAGGTATATACATTATCGTTCAGCATTTTTCTGATGCGGTCAATTTCCAGCAGACCCGTACCCGGCTGGATGCGCTGAAGCCTGGTGTTAACATCCGGACTGACTACCAGAACATAATTTCCGTAGATACCCTTGGAGGATAACAGCTCCAGGGCGGAAGCGATATCGGAGAATGCATTCTCACCTGCTGACCAGTCGGATTTCTTCAGCTTATTAATTCCGGGAGCCGTAAGAAGACCGTCATATCCCAGCTTCTTATTGCCGAAGAAGAGGAAATGATCCTCCTTTCTGGCGCTTGCTTCGGCAGCGGTGGCAGCCTTGGACAAGTCAATGGGATAACCGAACTGTTTACTTCTTTCTATATCTTTTGAAAATAATACAAAATCGTTGTAAAGAATGGGAAGCTCTACATATCGGCGGCCTTTTGTAAGGATTAATCCGTCTTCGGATACCTCATCCAGCGTGTCGGAGTCATCAATTGTAATACTTTCCGTACCTATACCCAGAGGTCCGAATATGTGAAGGAACTTTCTTCCGGTCAGAAGACTGCGTGCAGTCCGGACAACCGTGGAGTCAATCTGTTCCCATAAAGCCTCATCGATTGGAGCGCTTTCTCTTGATAAATAACTCATACCTGTTACTCCTTTCCAGCCTGCTGCGGCTCACGATTTAATAAGGCTGCCAACGGTCAAGGAACCGGCAGAGCCTATAACTGTATCAACAGAAGGAGGTGTGATACCCAGATCTTCAAGCATTTCCTTAACTTCTGATTCTCCGGAAGCAAAGTGTTCGGCTTCCTTCGGGTCAAGAATACGTAACAGGGTCATCAGTTCACCAACATGAGCTTTTTCTTCATCCCGGATTTCAGCGATCACCTTCTTGGCAATCTCGATATCGGTAGCCTGAACATGTGCGTCATACACATAGATGGCCTCCAGCTCGCCTGCGATGTCCAGGCGGATAGCTTGAATTAATTCTTCCTTTGTCATTTTTCTTTCCACATTCCCTTGAAATGGATTAGCGAAAGCTGGCATAATTTTTTTCCTCCTTAAAAATAGTAATCATTACTGTTATTAACAGTATAACAGTTTTATTTTATAATGCAAGTACTAATTACATTATTTTGGAATGATTTATAATATTTATTTAAAAGCCGTAATAAGAGTGTATGCAATATGCTCCGGTATATACCGGACCTCCCGGATTCCAAAACTTAAGTTCAGGTAATTACTTGTACTTGCATTCGGCAATTTTTTCTTATATGATAAGGATAGTTACTTAATCGTTAATCAAGCAAATACAGGTAGGAGAGATAACATAAGATGATTCAGGATGATTATATTAATTTTACAATCGAAAAACAGAAGCACATCGCTCTCATTGCCCATGATACCAAGAAGCACGAGCTGGTGGAATGGGTCGAAAACAATAAAGAAGTGCTGAAAAACCATTTCTTAAGCGGTACCGGCACTACGGCAAGATTGATTGTCGATAAGACCGGACTTCCGGTTAAGGCTTATAACAGCGGTCCTCTGGGAGGAGATCAGCAGATCGGCTGCCGCATCGTGGAAGGCAATATTGATTTTGTCATATTCTTTTGGGATCCCCTGGCTTCCCAGCCCCATGACCCGGATGTGAAAGCACTGCTTCGCATCTGTGCAGTTTATGATATTCCGGTAGCGAATAACAGGGCAACAGCGGATTTTCTTATTACTTCCAAATTTATGAATGAAGAATATGAAAGGCATGTATTAAATTATAACAAGGTAATTCAAAAGAGAATTGAAGACTTTAAGTAGTGATGCCTGCCATAATGCAGCCTGTGTTACTGAATGATCATATGATGATTAAAATTATCTGTCAATTATAATAATACTTATATACAGAAGGTGCAACCGGATTGATATGCTGTCCCCAGAGATAAATTTTTCATTATCTGTGCTGGAGGCGGCATCTTAAATCCGGCTGCACCTTTCATGTCAGGCTTAAAACTGCCCGGATATGATATTAGTGATAAATAATGCTTATGATGCTTTTAGGGGATGTCATGTATTGGTAATATTAGTAAGGCTCTCAATAAAGTATCTTGCTCCGTCGGACACCGGTATATCCTGGTTATAAGCTGCCACAAGCAATCGCTGCGGTATATCCTGTGTGGTATGGATAATCGACAGATTCTCCATATTACTCATGCAGAAGTCGGGAATGAATGCCACTCCCAGACCGATTCTGGCCAGATCGATTAAGAGGTCGTTGCTGCTTAATTCAATTGCCGGTACCAGATCCAGTGAATTCTCGAGGAACAGGTTGTGCAGGAACATGCTGGTGGTGGAGCGCTTGTCCAGCATCAGGATCGGATACCTGAGCAGCTCCTGGAGCGTAACGGTATGATCGGACAGGGGAAAGGCTTCCGGGTTCGCAATAAAGATATCACGGAATTCCTTCACAGGAATGATCTGCATCATATTATTCAAGGCGGAGTTAGGAGAATTCGTAACGATCACATCCACCTCATTGCGTTCCAGTAATTTGGCACATTGGAGGGAAGTGCCGTTAGTTACCTTAATATGGATGTTCGGATATTTCTTATGAAAATTATTCAGGAAGGGAACCAGATAATAACGGCAGATGGTATCGCTTGCCCCGATCCGAAGCTGTATGCCGCTCTTGGGATCCGCACAGAGCTGGTTCTCACCGCGGCTGATAAGGTTGATGGCAGGTTCGATATGCTTTAAGAGCAGTTCGCCTTCCTTCGTTAAGGCTACTCTTTTGGTGCTGCGGATAAACAGGGTCTGGTTCAATCGCTTCTCCAGGGTCTTGATGGACTGGCTCACTGCTGACTGTGAGATATACAGCATGTCCGCGGCATCGGAGAAACTAAGGCTCTTTGCTACATGAAAGAATACCTTATACAGCTCATAATTAATATCCATAATTGCTCCTTCCCGTATAAACAGGTATATTATTGTCTTTATCTATTAGACAGTCTAATAAAAAGATTTACATATATTAATTTTGATTATAAAACATGTTATGCTATAATTCAAGTACATGATAAGCAAATAATATATAATAAGCAGATTGACCATAGAAAGGAGTCTTGGAATGGGCAAGGTAAGAAGAATATACGTTGAGAAGAAGACACCCTATGCTGTCAGGGCTAAGGAGCTGAAGACAGAGCTTGGCAGCTACCTGGGGATTAAGAGCCTGGAGACGGTGCGTGTTCTGATCCGTTATGATATAGAGAATGTAAGTGAGGAGACCTATGAGAAGGCGCTGGGAACCGTATTCTCGGAGCCGCCGTTGGATATTTTGTACGAGGAAAGCTTTGACAGGGCGAACAGCCATAGCTTTACCGTGGAATATCTGCCGGGGCAGTTTGACCAGAGAGCGGATTCTGCGGAACAATGTGTCAAGCTGCTGGATGAGAAGGAGGAGCCGGTCATTCGCTCCGCCACCACCTATGTTCTGACGGGTGAGCTTACGGAGGAGGAGTATTATAAAATCAAGTCCTATTGCATCAACCCGGTGGATTCCAGAGAAGCTGACGAGATAAAGCCGGATACATTGATAGCGGAATATGAAGAACCGGAGGATGTAACCGTATTCCATGGTTTTGCGGATATGGAAGAGGAGGAGTTCTGCAAGCTGTACGCTTCTCTTAATCTTGCCATGACCTTTAAGGATTTCTTATTTATACAGGATTATTACAGATCGGAAGAGAAGCGGGATCCTTCCATGACGGAGATTCGCGTTCTGGATACTTACTGGTCGGATCATTGCAGACACACCACCTTCCTGACAGAGCTGAAGAATATCACCTTTGAAGAAGGTTATTATACCCAACCCATTAAGGCAGCATACGAGAGTTATATTGCGGAACGTGAGAAGCTGTACCGGGGACGCGGGGATAAATATATATCCTTAATGGATATCGCACTGCTGGCTATGAAAAAAATACGGGCGGAAGGCAAGCTTGAAGATATGGAGGTATCCGAGGAGATCAATGCCTGCTCCATTATCGTACCGGTAGAGATTGACGGTAAAACTGAGGAGTGGCTTGTGTTCTTCAAGAATGAGACACATAACCATCCCACGGAAATCGAACCCTTCGGCGGAGCCGCCACCTGTCTGGGCGGTGCGATCCGTGATCCTCTGTCAGGCAGAGGCTATGTATATCAGGCTATGAGAGTGACCGGAGCAGCGGACCCCACGGTACCGGTGAAGGATACCATGAAGGGAAAGCTGCCACAGAGAAAGATCTGTACAGGAGCAGCATCGGGCTACAGCTCCTATGGCAATCAGATCGGACTGGCTACCGGCCTTGTGGATGAGGTATATCACCCTGATTATGCGGCGAAGCGAATGGAAATCGGAGCAGTCATGGGTGCTGCGCCCAGAAGGAATGTCATCCGCGGGAGCTCCGATCCCGGTGACATCATCATATTAATGGGCGGCAGAACCGGGCGTGACGGCTGCGGCGGGGCAACGGGTTCCTCCAAGAGCCACAACACAGAGTCCATAGAGACCTGCGGTGCGGAGGTCCAGAAGGGAAATGCACCCACGGAGCGTAAGCTGCAGAGGTTGTTCCGCAGGGAAGAGGTCAGCCGGTTAATTAAGAAATGCAATGATTTCGGCGCCGGCGGCGTATCCGTGGCAATCGGTGAGCTGGCAGCGGGACTTCGGATAGAGCTGGACAAGGTTCCGAAGAAATACGCGGGTCTTGACGGGACAGAGCTGGCAATCTCAGAATCCCAGGAGAGGATGGCAATTGTCGTTGATCCTGGGGATGCGGACAGGATGCTTGCATTTGCGGAGGAAGAGAACCTGGAAGCGGTCATAGTTGCCGAGGTTACCGAAGCCCCGAGACTGGTGATGAACTGGAGAGGCAGGGAGATCGTCAATATCTCCAGGGCTTTTTTAGGTACCAACGGTGCGCATCAGGAAGCAAGTGCTTATATCAGCCAGCCGGATAAAGATAAAAACTACCTGCATGGATATCATGAGGATAAGAGCGATTACGGAAAGGGCAGTCTTAAGGCTGCCGGTATGGCGGAAGCTCTGGATGTGAAGGATACCTGGCTGAAGACACTTGCTTCACTCAATGTATGCTCCAAGAAAGGGCTGGCGGAGATGTTCGACAGTTCCATCGGCGCCTCCACGGTGACCATGCCTTATGGCGGCAGATACCAATTATCTCCGATCCAGACCATGACGGCAAAGCTGCCTGTCTTATACGGCAATACCGATACCGTATCCATGATGAGCTATGGCTTTGATCCCTATCTGTCCAGCTGGTCGCCCTTCCATGGCTCCGTATATTCCGTTATCTCCTCCGTAGCTAAGATCGTCGCTGCCGGCGGAGATCATAAGAAGATAAGATTCACCTTCCAGGAGTTCTTCCGCAAGCTGGGGAATGATCCGAAGCGTTGGGGTGAGCCGTTGGTGGCATTGCTTGGCGCATATGATGCCCAGGTGAAGCTTGGACTTCCCTCCATCGGCGGTAAGGACAGCATGTCCGGAAGCTTCAATGACATCGATGTTCCTCCTACCTTGGTTTCCTTTGCGGTGGATATTGCAAAGAGCAGTGACATTATTACGACCGAGCTTAAAGAGGCAGGTAACAAAATTATTAAATTTAATATAAAGAAGGATGCCTGTGATCTGCCGGATTATGAGCAATTGGATGCAATGTATGCGAAAATCACGAAACTGATGAGAAAAGGCAGGGTAAAGTCGGCATATGCAGTAGGCATCGGCGGAGTCGCCGAGGCTGTCAGTAAGATGGCCTTCGGCAACCAGCTTGGTGTAACGCTTGATTCCAAGGTAACGAGAGAGGAGTTGTTCCTTCCCGGATACGGTTATATTCTGGCAGAGACGGACAGTGAAACCGCTTCAGAACTGCTTCAATATGGCTTTACGGCAGATGAGTTTGATATGGTCGGAACTGTTACCGAAGCCCGGGAGTTCGTGTACTGCGATCATAAGATTGCCCTGGAAGAAGCCCTGGAGGCCTGGACGTCCGCCTTGGAAAAGGTATATCCCACAAGAACGGGGATTGCGGAGAAGAAGCTTGATATCAGGCTTTATGATGCCGGGAATGTCTATGTGGCAAAGAATAAGACAGCTAAGCCGAGGGTATTCATTCCGGTTTTCCCGGGAACCAACTGTGAATATGATACCCTCAGGGCATTCCATAATGCAGGGGCGGAGGTGGAGACCTTTGTATTTAAGAATCAGTCGGCAGACCACATTCTGGAATCGGCAGGTGCATTTGCAGATAGTATTAAGAAGGCACAGATTCTTATGTTCCCCGGCGGCTTCTCCGCCGGAGACGAACCGGACGGCTCCGGCAAATTCATCGCAACTGCCTTCCGCAACGAGAAGCTTAAGGAAGCAGTCAACGACCTTCTAAAGGTAAGGGACGGTCTGGTGCTGGGTATCTGCAACGGTTTTCAGGCTATTATCAAGCTTGGACTGGTGCCTTACGGCGAGATTACTCCTCTGAAGGAGGATTCACCGACTCTGGCTACCAATAGCATCGGACGTCATATCTCCAAATCGGTCTATACCAGGATAGTAACCAATAAATCCCCCTGGTTAATGAAAGCAGAGCTGGGCGGAGTGTATTCCATCCCCGCATCCCATGGAGAAGGCCGTTTTGTAGCCGGTGAGGAGTGGATTAAGAAGTTATTCGAGAACGGTCAGGTCGCAACGCAGTATGTAGATCTTGACGGTAATCCCACCATGGACGAGGACTTTAACCCCAACGGTTCCTACTATGCAATCGAAGGCATCACCAGCCCGGACGGACGGGTCCTCGGTAAGATGACACATTCCGAGCGCCGTGGTGATCATGTTGCTGTCAATATCACCGGTGACCAGAATCAGTACATCTTTGAGTCCGGTGTGGAATACTTCAGATAATATAGTTCCTTCTATGATTTGATAAAAGGGTGCGGATCTTCCGCACCCTTTTAGATGCAGATATCTTTATTTAAAAATATCTGAAGTACATATAATGATAAATATTGCCATAATAGCCAGAAATGGCCATTTTTTATTGACATCAATAGGTCTTATAAATACAATAAAGATATTATTGTGATATATTTGGTGAATACAGCATCGAAGGGAGGAGTAGTATGAATACAGTATTAAAAACAGTACAGATAGAGAAGACCTATGGCAAGGGAGAGCTTGAGACAAATGCCTTAAAACCTACGGACCTGGAAATCGAGCAGGGAATATTCCATGCGATTATCGGGAAGAGCGGATCCGGTAAATCGACCTTATTGCATATACTTGGCGGACTGGATAAGCCGTCCGGCGGCAAGGTGTATCTGGAGGACAGGAGCATGTTCGATTTAAAGGAAAGGGAGCTTGCCATATTAAGGAGAAGAAGAATCGGATTTGTATTTCAAGCATATAATCTTCTGTCGGAGCATACTGTCCTGGAGAATATCCTGATGCCGGTACATCTGGATAAGAAGAAGGAGGATAAGCCTTATCTTGATAAAGTGCTTAAGACTCTTGGGATAGAAGAGAAGCTGCCCTATTATCCGGATGAGCTGTCGGGCGGGGAACGGCAAAGGGTAGCCATAGCCAGGGCGCTGGCAGCGAAGCCGGCCATCCTGCTGGCGGACGAACCCACCGGCAATCTTGATGAGAATACCGGCAGAGAAGTAATCAATCTGTTAAAGCAGTCAGCCAGGGAATTCGGACAGACTGTTATATTGGTAACCCATGATATGGATATAGCGGGGAATGCTGACCGTGTAATCACTATTGCCAATGGCAGTATTACCTCCATTACTTAAAGGAGGTATGGCCGGATGACATTACGAAGCATTGCAATTAACGGAATGAAAGGGAGAAAGAAGGATTCTCTGATATTAAGGCTGGTTATTATATTATCCTTTACTTTTATTGTATCATCTTTAATATTCCAGGCATCCTTCGAACAGACCAGGATCGGGCAGCGCAAGGAGCTGTATGGAAGCTGGCAGGCCGCATACCTGGGAGGATATTCGGATACCTATGAAAGCCTTTCCAAAGAAGAAGCTGTCAAGACCATAACACATACGCAGCTTTTAGGGAAAAGCGATAAGCTTGGCATGGTAGGGACATTAAGCCCTGAGCTGCTGAATATGGGCAACTATACTCTTTATACGGGTGATTTTCCGCAGACGGAGGATGAGATAGCAGTGGAGCTCAACCAGTTGACAGAAGCGGGTCTGGAGATAAAAGTCGGGCAGAAGATTACAGTTGATATCGTACATATTATTTTTGAACAGAATATATCACAGTATCAGGATGAGCAGTACCGGCAGGCAATGAGTGAAGGTAGGGAACTGCAAAATTACGGTTACGGTGAAAATCCGGGTACTGATGTAGGAGACGTATATGTTATCGTAACCAGTAATTACGAATATTTCTTTAATAAAGGCGATGATGTGAGACCCGAGATTATCAAGGAAAAAGGAATGCTCACCCTCCAAAAGGTAGTCCTTCGCAAAGAATTTACCATTAGCGGTATTCTGAATACTTATTCGGATAAGTGGGATACCGGCGGGTATCCCGTACCCAATTCATTTGTCACAGAAGAAGCAGGGGAAGCCCTTGAGTATGCATTTTATAATAATGAAATCCTCAATGTGGATGATTATAAATTACCTGTAAATGTCTTTATGCAGTTGCATACCATGGACAGTGAGATATTCCGGGAGCTTGCCGAAAAATACCTGGATACGGAAGAAGCCGTTACAGTTTGGTTGGAGAATGAATCTGAGAATAGTGTAGTGGTGACTGTTACGACTACCGGGAGCGATCCCATGACGCAGCTATTGCCGTCTATAATCGCGGAGAATACGGAGGTTCTGGAGAATCTGCCAAGAGAAGAAGATAAAGGCATCATTGAAGGGTCAGTGACCGAATCTGCGGACATATATTCCAGGTTTCGAAGAAACAGCTTTACTTATCCTGACACTGAAAATTCGGTGGATCATATAATTACAACAGCTATTCTGGGAATTATATTTATTGCGACAATCTGTGCGGTTTTTCATATATTTCTTACCCAGATGAAAAGAAGAAGCAGAAAGATAGTATTATTAAAATCCATAGGGGCTACCAGGCTGCAGGTGTCCGGAATCCTTATATGGGAAGCTGTCTATGTCTGGCTGTGGGGCATAGGCTTTGGGCTGGCTGCGGGATCAACCGTCTCGATAGCTGCGCTTTACATGATGAGATGGATGGGTAATCCTGCTATCGTTATAACAATACCGTATAAGATGGTCATGATAGGTCTTTTAGCAGGCAGCGGAGCGTTATTCGGGGGAATTATCCTTCCTGCCGCCATGACTGTAAATATCCCTCTGACAGGGACGGTCATGAAGATAAGAAAACATAAAAAAGCAAAGCCTCCTGTCCATAACAGAAGAAGGAGAAGGGATGCGGTGAAACAGAGCTTTCTTCACATTACCCTTCGGTACATGAAGGACAACCGCGGAAAAAATCTGCTTTCCTTTGCATTATCCCTGTTTATAATCAGCATTCTTACCATATCGATCTACCTGTCATATCAGTCCTTTGAACGGTACAGGGATGAAGTTGACCTTAACGGAAGACCGGATTACACTATGAAGGCCGTATACGGAGAGAGCCAGAGAAAGCTGGACGGGCTCGAGGAAGAGCTTAAGTCGATTGACGGGGTGATAGAGGTAGATACCTATAAATACGGAAGAGATCTTCTGCTATGGTATGAAGGGATACACGAGGATCCTCTGCTGAAGGCCTATCACAATCTTTTGCCGGAGCTGTTAAAACCACAGCATTTTAGCAGGTACAGACAATCTTTCGGGCAATGGGATGAATGGATTCGTGATGCTTATTATACTACTTATTACGGAATCGACCCTGAGGATGCCGATACGGCGGACATCTTTTCTTCGATTACGGAAGGCAGCTTAAATATGGAGAAGTTTATCAAGGGTGAGGAGGTCATCCTTCTTATGCCATTATACAGGGAAGGAACTTCTGCCCAGGAAGCAATCAGCGGTACTGCCCGGCCTTATGATAAAGATAAGGTGGTGGATGCAGCCGGCATTGATAAGCGTTTTCACTGGCTGCTTAAGGACAGCAGGGCATATGATTCCTCCACGGACAGAAGATACCGTGAGCTGTACAGCAAAACTTCCGTCATAAAACCCGGAGATACTCTATATCTTTCCACGGAGATGGAGAAGATCGTAGGTATGAACTTTGTTCTGGATTTTTACTCCAGTGAGGTTACTGTGGGCGGTATTATTCACTATTTTCCGGAGGAGGGGATCTGGCCGTTCTCAAATATCACTTCACAATATGCTGTTATAGGTTCCATGCGCGGGATGGAGACTCTATATCCCAAATCAAAGATGGGCCTTTACCGTATCGATATTGAAACGATGAAAACAATGGCTGATACTCTTTATAAGAGCAGCTATGGAAGGACCATGTGGAATATCAGGACGGAAAATACGGATAATCCGAAGATTCTGGATGCCGCTTTAACAGGCTTTGCGAACAATAACGGATTTACGATTTATAATTACAGGGAAAGCAGCCAAAGAGTATACGGCGAAGCACTGAATAATATACTGATCATATGCCTGCTTGGGTTTGCTTCCTCATTGATTGCCATATTAGTATTATATAATACCTTTGTATCCAGGATGGAACAGGAGAAGAACAGGATAGGCATCCTGCAATCCCAGGGTGTGACGAATTCACAATTTGCCGCGCAATACATATTCAGCGGGATTACCCAGGGGTTATCCTCCGTAGTAATAATAAACATAGCGCTTTTTACATTGCTGGCTCTGCTTACTGCGGTGACCTCTAAGATACCGGTATCGAATCTAAATCATATAATTAATGAGGTCATGGTAAGCAGGCTGTGGTTATATCCCTGGATGCTTCATCTGCTGGTCAGCGTATTATTTGTAGTACTGATTACCATACTGCAGCTGGTTCCCGCCATACGTATCGTACGGCGGTATCCGGTGGATAATATAAGAAGCTTTGACCGGTGACCTGCGGACAGAATATAAGGTTCCTTCATAAGTAAAGGATGTTGTTTCAGCCCTCGTGTTTCAATACGAAGAGCAAAACAACATCCTTTTTATGACCGGTATTTTCATATCAATGATATTATTAAATCACATACGGAACACATACGGGGTTACATTTTCAATATGTGTCATAACAAAATCCACGATTGCCATACCCATGGCAAAGAAGGTCAAGAGGATGATCAGGGCAATTGCCGATTTATCATAGATCAACGCTTCCCCTTTTTGTATGTGGTTGGCTATTAAAATCTCAATTCCCAGGAATATAAATATAACCGGCCAAAGGCTGAATATCAGGTTATAGGTCATGGTAGAGATAAATAACCTCAGCAGGAACAGTACGCCAAAGGAGATTAATAAACCGCCTAAGGTAAAGGTGCCGACTCTGTGTATCTTTGTCATAATTACATACCTCCCTTATCCTGGAATGCTTCCACTTTATCTGCATTATCCAGTTCTTTTTTCTTGCCACGGATCAGATATAAGCCCAGGGCGATAATGGCACAGCCGACTAACAGCTGGGGCAGATAATACCGGATACCGAAGATATATTTATTAAGTTCGCTGGGAATGATGGAATACAGTAAATCAAGTACATTATTCCACAATACCGTAACACCGATGATAATTAAAATCAGGGCAATGATATTGTGATATTTCTGCTGAAGCAGCTTTGCTTTATCCCTTGATATCTCCGGGATCAGGATAAATTCATCCTTCAAAGCATAGAATTGTTCGTCCGGCATGGAACGCAGGTTAAAGGTATCAAAGAAAGCAAAGAACCATATCACCGGCATGGCAAACATCAAGGGACTGAGATTGAGCCATGTGGAGAGAAAGATCAGCAGAAAGAAAGCGGCCATAAGACTGGCACCTCTCTTCATAAAACCCATATACATCTGGCCGGCGCCGGGTAATAAGGAAAAGCAAAAGGTTAAGAAACTACTCTTTTTTCTGGTCATTATTTATAACCTCCATATTCATTATATTATTTGAAAAATTTAATATACTTTTATTCAGGGTATCCAGGTTATCTCTGATAACTGCGGTAATCGGGACATAATTCCCCTGCTTAGCTTCAACTGCAGAAGTGATAATATGATCCGGTTTTGTTAAATCCGGTGTCATGTCGGTGAACCTCATGGTAAATATCAAGATAAGCAGCGCAGCCGCAGTGGCAGCGGTGACCTTAAGGCTATAGAGGAATAACTGCATTCGCCTGGAAGTTTTCTTAAGTCTTACTTCTAGCTGTACCTCAGGCCGTCTGGTCGCCCGTAATATATTCTCCTTCATTTCCTTCGGGGCTTCCATTAAATCCTCTGACATCATAGACGCGAATTGATCGGCACAGTAGTTACAGGTGCAGATATGTTCAAGAATAGCTTCTGCATCCTTTTGGGTCAAAAGATCATGCTTGAATGCGTATAAGTCTGATTGTGGGATATGGGATGTATCACTCACTGTTTAATGCCCCCTTTCGATAGTTTTTCTGTAATTGGGCCCTTGCCCGATAGATCTGGGTCTGGACGGTCTTTAAGTTCTTGCCGGTATTGGCGGCGATCTCCGCAGGAGAGAGCTCCCGGTAGAAATAGTCCAGGGCAATTTCCCGGTACGGCGATTTTAAACTGTTGCACCGCTCGGATAATTGTCTGCGGACCTCCCATTCCAGAATATTATCCTCCGGTGTAGGTTCCCTGTTCGCCTGAGTACTGAAGTATTCATCCTCCGTTGGTATGCTCTGCCGTTCCGATTTCTTAATAAAATCCAGGCATTTATTCGTTGCAATCCGGCTGAGCCAGGCTTTCTCATACTGCCGGTCGAAGGTGTTCAGGTGCTTATAAGCGGAGAGGAAGGTTTCTTGCGCAAGATCCTCGGCGTCAAAATAATCTCTTACGATTTTAAAGCATATCGAATAAATAAGATTCTGATATGTATCGATCAGGTATTCATAATATTGTTCGTTATTAATTATTTCCGCCTCCCTTCACCATTCGGTAATTATAACGATAGTATATTTCATTTGTCTTCAACTTTGAAGATAAATTTTATAACTAAATCCGGTATTGTTTGGCATGGGTATCTATGGTAAATTGTATAATGGGATGCTTGAAGACTGGATATTATAAAATGCTATGGGTGATATGGAAATAATACATTAAAATACAACAAGAAATACAATAAGGGATACAACAAGGAATAAAAAGAGGAATATAACAAGGGATACAACAAGGAATACAAAGAGGAATACAACAAGGGATACAGCAAGGCATACAACAAAGAATACAACAAGGAATACAGCGGGGAATATCATAAGGAACACAGCAAGGAATACAGCAAGGCATACAACAAAGAATACAACAAGGGATACAACAAGGAATACAACAAGGAATACAACAAAGAATACAACAATGAATACAACGGGAATATCATAAGGAACACAATATGAGGTTACATTAATAAGCCACAGGATGCTGGGAGGAAATGAAGTATATGATAGAGTTATTTGGAAAGGGAAAAAGAGTTATGGAACCTCTGTGCAGTGAAAGGGAAGATGAGGTTACCTTATATGCCTGTGTTGAGGATCATATGGGCAGGGTCTGGGTGGATAATGGTGATAACCCGGCCTGTTCCGTGGTTCTGGCAGCGGATTTTTATTTTATACTCGGTAAATATAAGGAATCGGAAGAGGATTCCATAATACATATTATATCGGAACACAGGGTGTATGCCATCGTCCTTGACGCACAGGAATGGAGCCCGTTCTTAGAACGTCTTCAAAGAGAGTTCCCGGAAAGCTATAGGAGTTTTACTCGTTATGCCATAAAGGGCAGGAGGGAATGGTTCAATAAAGAGAGCTTAGAACGCTTTGTTAAAGCGGTCGAACCGAAATTCAGGATAGAGCGTATTGATGAACGGATATTTCATATTGCCCTGTCGGGATCCTGGACCCGTGATCTGTGCTCCAATTATAAATCCTTGGAGGAATTTCAAAAGCATGGAATCGGATATGTGATTATGGATGGGAATGAGATCATCTCAGGTGCATCCTCCTATGGATATTATCAGGACCGGGTTGAGGTAACCATTGAGACAAAGCAGGAATACCGCCGGAAAGGACTGGGACTGGCTTGTGCTTCGGCCATGATCCTGGAATGCCTGGAGCGTGATATCTATCCCCGTTGGGATGCTGCCAACAGGATATCAGTTACTGTAGCCGAGAAATTGGGATACCGGTTCAGTCATGAGTATACGGTATACCACATATAAGAGTAGGAGGAAGCGATGTTAGAGGTCAGATTTTACGAGGAAGTCGAGGATAGCCTGCTTCAATTTGCGGTAATATTTGCAAAGGCTGATGGGAAATGGGTATTCTGCAAGCATAAGAACAGGGATACCTATGAAGCGCCGGGAGGGCACAGAGAACCGGGTGAGAATATATTGGACACCGCAAGAAGAGAATTATTCGAAGAAACAGGTGCTGTGGATTATGATCTGAAGCAGATCGGTATTTATTCGGTCATAAGAAAGAAGGAAGGAGCAGATGCTGATGAGGTATCTTATGGTATGTTATATTATGCGGCAATTAAAGAATTCGGAGTGCTTCCTGACTATGAAATAGAGAAGATCATAATTCAGGAGGAATTACCGGAAGCATGGACTTACCCACTGATACAACCGAAATTAATAGAAAAGGTGCAGCAGATGTTATGGAAAAAGTAAGGTCTTTATATTCTGCCTGAAGAATATGGATATATTATTAGTATATATGGCTTCCGCTAAGCTTAAGAAGAAGTTTAAGTTCATAAAGCGGGGATTAATGATAAGATATAATATTGTATGGTTTATTATTACATATGGTATATTAAGAAGTTCGCAAGAAAAAAGTATGTGTGAAAAATCTCCGTAATCTGGAGTTTCTATGATAATTTCTAAGGCCGAAAGCTGTCTTTGAGGCTGTCCGGCCTTAGCTGAATTATAAGTAGTACTTTTTCATACATTCATTCCCGAAAAGAGGTCACATCATACATAATCTTTTTAATATACCGTTTATTAACTTTTATAATTTGAACCTTTCGACGATCTCCCTGAGACTATTGGCATAAGCGGTGTTTTCGTTAGCCATGCTCTGGGTCCGGCCGGTGAGGGCGACAATATTGGTATTCTTCTCAGCCACATCGGTTACACCGGAGGCAGCTTCACTGATCATAAGATTGATCTCAGTGATGGAATCAGTAATTCCATGCACGTTGGTATTTAATAAGTCGATTTGTGTCTGTATATTCATCATAGCCCTGCTCATAAAGCCGGCATCTTCATTATATTTCTCACTGTCGCCCATAAAGGTTTTATAATCCTCAATTACCTTATCTCCAAGGAAATCCAGGGTCTGCTGCAGGCTTTTGGTCATATTCCCGACTGCCTTGTATACTTCGTCGACAGTGTCAGTTATATGGGCAACCGTTCTGCCTGACTGATTCGCAAGGTTGCCGATTTCGGCAGCAACCACGGAAAAACCGCGTCCTGCTTCACCGGCCCTGGCTGCCTCGATAGAGGCGTTCAAAGCAAGGAGATTCGTCTGGCCGGCAATATCCCTGATGATATTCGTAAGCATATGGATCTTTTCCACTGCCTTCGCCTGCTCTATGGCAGCATCGGTTTTGGCCTTCACCTCCTCATATATCTTCCGGGTAGTCTGTGTCGCTGTAAGAGTGGAGGTTTTAAGCTCTGCCGTCCGGGCGATAATATCCTTCGATAACCTGGCACTTGCCTCCGCCTTGTCTGTAATATCCTTGGAATTAAGGCTTATCTGTTCGATGGAGCTGCGTATCTGTTCCGTCGTAGCCGATGTCTCCTGCATACCGGCTGAAAGCTCTTCCACGGTAGCAGAATTATCAGAGGCATGATCATTCACGGAATAAGATATGGTATTCAAATTGTTGGAAGAAGCTGTGATCTCATTGGAAACTTCACTAATATGTAGAAGTATATCCTTCAGGGAGCCTCTCATCCGGGTGATAGCTCTAGCCATCTCGCCCGTCTCATCCTTGCGCAGCAGCAGCCGCTTCTGAGACTCATCCTCGGTAAAGTCAAGCTCTGCCGTCCTATGTATCAGCTGTGTGATCTTATGTATGGAATTTGTTATATTGCCTGTTATGACTAAGGAAAGTGATACTAATACAGCCGCAAGAAATACAACAATAAGGATCGTGCCGGTCGCAACTACATTCAAGGATGCAAGGACCTCAGCCTGGTCGGCAGCGGTAAATAATATCCATCCATTGTCTGAAGCTGCCGTAAAGGCAGCATATATTGCATTACCTTCATAATCGTAGGTTACAATACCGGATCTTGAAATATCTCCTTCCTTCAACCGGCTGACTATATCCGTAATCTCGCCGACCTTAAGGGAAGCTCCGATTATATCGCTATTGGGATGATAAAGCAGTGCTCCGTTGGAATCAAGGATGAATACATGGCCGGACTTGTAATTCCCCACCGTAGCATCACTCAGGATGCTTGCGAGCCAGGATGCTTTCACCGACAGAACAATCGCTCCGGTGTATTCGGTAACCGGTGCATTCTGTTCAGACCTGACCGGCATACCGGCGGTATCAGCAGGTGGTGTCTGTACAGCGGTATCATCACCGGATACGTAGGAATTACCCATATCCGGATTGACGGCGGCTGCACCGCCTTCTGCGGGCATGGTGCCGTCAGGAATAGCCTCCGTACCGTCAGGCATATCATGGAATCCGATTACCTGCATATCCGATCTCAGCGGAATGGCAAAATTCACACAGGCTTCGCCGGAATTCTCTGATATAAATATATCGCTCTGAGTGCTTAATCCGGTAGATACCATGTCTGAATAATATGCTTCTCCGGACAGATCGTTACCTGTCAGGTTATTGTCGGAGCTATAGAGAACAATTCCATTCTCATCTACGATACTGATATCTTCACTATAGGAATTGGTTCCCAAGTACATGGCAGCCAATTCCCTTATCTCATCTTCATATTCACTTCCGCCTGACTGTACATAATCAGAGATTGAGGCCGAGCCCATCATAAAGTTGGCGGATTGGCTGATCTGATCCACCGCAGAGGATAGATTGCTGCCATAGGATTTTGCCAGCTCCTGCATGATGAGTTCGGTACTGTCTGTTATGACACTTTTACTGGCCTGGAATAGATAGATGAAGGTAACCATGGTTGAAATAAGTATAAAAACTGTGCATAGCATGGCAATCTTCGACTTGATAGAGTAAACAGAGAATTTGTAGTTCTTCTTAAGCTGTACTTTCATGTGGAATGTCCTCTCTTGTATTATGATATATTGCTTATAATCGCTCTGCAGCTATGGGATAGCGTCAGGTTTGATATAATATTAGGAATTCCTCATGGATATAATGTGTAAAACCCGTGAATATTCTGTGAGCGGTTATTTAAAATAACTTAAAACTGTCATGGCAGTCCTTTCTTGTGTTCTGCGCCAGTCTGCTATATAATGGTATTGTCTAATTTAAATATGAGGAGAACAATTATGCAGACAATAGATTATATCATTCAGACACTGGAAACCCTGGTGAATATTCCGAGTCCATCCGGATATACCGGAGAGGTTATGGAATTTGTTAAAAAGGAAGCGGAAGGCTTTGGGTGTATGGCAGAATATAGCCAGAAAGGCGGCTTAATCCTGTCGGTCTCCGGGAAAGACAGTGAGACTGTGGGGTTATCCGCCCACGTGGATACCCTGGGAGCCATGGTGCGTTCCATTGACCCCGAAGGCTATCTGCGTTTCACCCTGGTCGGAGGATTTACAATGCATAGTGTAGAAGGTGCATATTGTAAAATCCACACACGGGATGGAAGAACTTATTCAGGAACGATCTTAATCAAGAGCTCCTCCGTTCACAGCTATGATGATGCCAGGACGATGGAACGCACTGACCGCAATATGCAGATACGTATCGACGAACTTGTTAAAAGCAGGGAGGATGTGCTGGCTCTTGGCATTGAACACGGTGACTATATCAGCTTTGATCCGAAATTCCAGGTTATGGACAGCGGCTTTATCAAGTCCAGGCATCTGGACGACAAGGCATCTGTGGCAGTAATCCTGGGTGTGTTAAAAGAAATGAGCGAGGGCAGTATCCTGCCGGAGCACAATATAAAGATACTGATCAGTAATTATGAAGAGGTAGGCTTCGGCGCCAGCTGGGTACCCCAGGATATCAGAGAACTGCTGGCAATTGATATGGGGGTTATCGGTGATGACCTGAACGGTTCCGAATATAAAGTCTCTATCTGCGCCAAGGATTCCCGAGGTCCCTACGATTATGAGATGACAAACCGGCTGATTGAGCTGGCTAAGAAGAATGCAGTGGATTACGTGGTCGATATCTTTCCGCATTACGGTTCCGATGTATCCGCCGCTCTTTCCGGAGGGAATGATATCCGCGGTGCTCTGATCGGACAGGGGGTCCATGCCTCCCATGGCATGGAACGCACCCATATCAGGGGGATTGAGAATACTTTGAAGCTGTTGAAGCTGTATCTAGGAGTTTAAGATATCCGGTATAGATATGAAATGCTCATCTGAGTGAAAGCTTGGAGGAGCATTTTTTATTGCAAAAATTATGAAACGTGATTGACAAATGTCAGAAGGTGTTATAATGTATATATAGTATATACACAATATAACGTTTTGGAGGTGAGCGATGAATATAATTATAAGTAATTCCAGCGAAAAACCGATCTATGAGCAGATAACCTCCCAGTTTAAACAAATGATCATAAATGGTGAACTGGAGGCAGGAACAGTGCTGCCCTCCATGCGGACTCTGGCGAAAGAGCTTCGAATCAGTGTGATTACCACCAAGAGAGCTTATGAAGACCTGGAGCGAGACGGTTTTATTGATACAATTGTGGGCAAGGGAAGCATTGTAGCTGAGAAGAATCTGGAATTTGTCAGGGAGGAACAGCTGAGGATCGTAGAAGACCATCTTACAAAAGCCGTGGAAGGTGCAAAAGCCGGAGGAATAGGGATGGAAGAGCTGGTACAGATAATGAGAATGATTTATGAGGAGGCATGAGTATGAAAAGCATAATTAATAAGGATAGTACGGATGCAATTGTAATTGATAAGCTGGTAAAGCAGTATAAGGACTTTACCCTGGACAATATCAGCTTTCAGGTTCCCCGGGGAACAATCATGGGCTTTGTAGGTGAGAACGGAGCAGGCAAGACAACAACAATAAAGGCTGTTATGGATCTGATACGCACAGACGGAGGCAGTATTACTGTCCTGGGCTCAGACTCAAGACAACTGCCGAAGAAGATCAAATCCCAGATCGGAGTTGTCTTTGACGGCAGTAATCTTCATGATAATTTAAATTGCAGGAATATTAATCTTGTTATGAAGAACATTTATCCAAATTGGAATGAAGGTACATTCAGGAATTATATTAAGCGATTTGATCTGCCGGAGAGTAAGACCATTAAGGAATATTCCCGTGGTATGAAGATGAAGCTTTCCATCGCCATCGCCATGTCCCATAATTCGAAGCTGCTTATTCTGGATGAGGCCACCAGCGGTCTGGATCCTATGGTAAGGGATGAGATACTGGACATATTCCTTGAATTCATACAGGAGGAAGATCATACCATCCTGTTATCCTCCCATATCATCAGTGATATTGAGAAGATAGCCGATTATGTGACATTTATCCATAAAGGAAAGATAGTCTTCAGTGAGAGCAAGGACAATCTGATATACCAGTATGGAATTATCCGATGCCGTAAGGAGGATGTGGCATCAATTGACCGGTCCTATGTGGTAGGCATCCGGGAGAACAGCTTCGGCGCGGAGGTAATGATTAGGAATAAGGATAAATTCTTAAGGCATAATCGCCAGTTCTCCATAGAACGGTCCTCCATCGAAGAGATTATGCTGTATGTAAGCAGGGGAAAGGAGAGAGTATAGCATGAAGGGATTAATATTAAAGGACTTTATGAATCTAAAGAAAAATGCAAGGATGTGTGTTATGTTAACGGCTTTTTACCTTGTCTTTGCCATTGCAACCAAGGATACCGATACGCTTAGTGTCGTATTGGTCATGTTTTTTGCCATATTCACCCTCAGTCTGTACAGCTACGATGATTTGGCAAAATGGGATGCGTATGCATTGACCATGCCGGTCACAAAGGTTGATATGGTAAAAAGTAAATATATCATGATGGTATTGTTAACAATAATTGGAGCTGTACTTAATTCTGTTCTTACAATTCTAATAAATACATTGAATGAGGCTGCTTCCATATTCAATGGTTTTTCTGTCATAGGAGGCGGTATTGCTATCGTATTTTTATTTTACAGTATATTATTGCCGTTTATAACAAAGCTGGGAGTAGAGAAAGCAAGATTGATCTTCTTTGTTGTATATTTTATACCTTTTATCACAATCATGATCATAAAGAGAATGGCCGGCGACCGTGAATTTGTGCTGCCGGAAAAGCTTATTGATATAATCGAAGTAATTGTCCGGTATTCTTATGTCTTCATACCGTTAACGGTAGCTATATTACTGGCCGTATCGTACAGCATCTCAGTTCGGATCTATTGCAGGAAGGAATTCTAAGGATAAAAAATATAATTAATACGGTGAAATATGAAGACGGCTACTATGGGTAATATCCATAGTAGCCATCTTTGTGCTGTAGGGTGATACTAAATTTCACAAAACATTAGTTGAAAAGTGTAATAAAACAGTTTATAATGAAATAAATGATAATCAATGAGGAATAAAGGTTATCACATTGGGGGATGAGTCATTGGATTACGGCTCATATGGTTGCATGTTAACGAATTTTCTATTAACAGAAAGGTATATATAATGAAGAAAAAGCGATTATTATTGCTATTGTCCGTTCTGCTCTCATTTGTTATCCTGTCGGCAGGCTGCAGCAGGCAAGGCAGTGAGGGTGAGGATAATACCCGGGATACTGATATAACAGAAGCGCCAACAGTAACTAAGGAGCCCGATGCCGGAACGGAGGACCTGCCTGCAGACATTCCTACACTGACACCTGCCCCGACTCCCGAGGTATTCGAGGAAGAACCGATACAAATCGTTGATACCAACTTCTTCCGGGTAAGTGTTCATGATCCATCCATCGTAAAAGCCGACGGCAAATACTATATCTTTGGTTCCCACAGGGCATGGGCGGTAAGCACGGATCTAATGGAATGGGAAACCTATAACAATAATCTGAGCACGAAATTCAATGATATTCTCGGCGGTATCTGGGAGGAATGGAGCAGTACGCCGTCCAACCCGGAATTAAGGGGGAATATGTGGGCGCCGGATGTCATATATAATACCGCCATGAAGAAGTGGTGCATGTATATGAGCGTAAACGGGGATGACTGGAAGTCGACCATCGTTCTCCTGACAGCGGACAATATTGAAGGACCTTATGAGTATGTCGGACCGGTTATTTACTCCGGCTTCAACAACGGTGACCATCCCGTAGAGCTGACGGATGTATATAAGGTATTGGGAGAAGGTGCAAACCTTACCAGATACCAATCAACCAAGAATACGAAGCTGAATGCAATTGATCCCTGCGTAAAATATGATGAAGAGGGTAATCTGTGGATGGCCTTCGGCTCCTGGTTCGGCGGTCTGTATATGTTCCGGCTGGATAATGAAACCGGGCTCAGAGACTATTCCGTTACCTATGAGACAGTAGAGAATGTATCCGATCAATATTATGGTTATAAAATAGCCGGCGGCTGGGGAATGTCCGGTGAAGGACCTTATGTTGAGAAATTCGGCGATTATTATTACCTCTTTGTATCCTATGGAGGCTTAACGGCACAGGGAGGATATCAGATCAGAGTATTCCGTTCAGAGAAGATCAATGGTCCGTATGCTGACCAGAACGGCATACCGGCAGTATACTCGGAACCGGTTACGAATAATCTGAATACTAACGTAGGGGTGCGTCTGTTCGGATCCTATAAATTTACAGGAAATACATATACTCATGTGGCACAGGGGCATAATTCCGTATTGCTTGATGATGACGGCAAGATGTATGTGGTATACCACACCAGGTTCGCAGCCGGAGAGAAACCGAATCCGGAATATCACGAGGTCAATGTGCATCAGCTATTCCTGAACCAGGACGGCTGGCTGGTGGCAGCGCCTTATGAATATACCGGTGAGACTATTCCGGCGGAGGGATATACCAGGCAGGAGATGGTGGGCGAATATGAATTTGTAATTCATAAACCGGATGTTTTCTATCGGGTGATTCTTGATAAGGCCTATGGGGTGGCGGAGACGAAGAATATAGCTCTGTACAGCGACGGTACGGTTCAGGGAGATATTACCGGAACCTGGGATTATACGGAAGGTACGGCTTACATGTCCATCACTCTGGATGAAGTTACTTATAAAGGCTTATTTGTAAAGCAGGGCAATGAGACTGACCATAAGCTGGTAATGACCTTCACTGCGCTTGGTAATAATGTAACTGTTATGGGCAGTAAGAAGTAATCCGTTCGCACCTTTCTTGTTATATTTCATAAAATAATGTATGGAATTATAGAAAGAAAGGATAACCTCAATTGGATAACAATAATTATAGCAATATGGAATCTTCTGATAAAAAAGATATGAAAAGTCAGCAGATGTACCCGGGCCGCGGACCTGATAACCGTTATGACAGGAATGACAGAAACGACAGGAATGACAGGAATGGCAGGGATGACAGGAATGGCAGAGACGGCAGAGATGGAAGAGACAGCAGAGATGGAAGAGACGGCAGAGATGGAAGAGACGGCAGGGACGGCAGGCAGAGACCCGGCCAGCCGGGCAGACCTACTCCTCCGGGCTTCAGAGGTCCTGTACAGCCTCCGGTAACTCCTCCGTCCACTCCTCCGCAAGGGATACCCGGCATGGGAGAAGCACCTAGAACCGCACCTCCGAACTTCATACCGGAGGCTCCGCAGATGGACCGCATGGGCGGACCTGGTCAGGCACCGGGGCAAACCGGCTTTGGATTTGGTTCTCCGGGCGTAGCCGGCGGAATGTTTATCCGACCCAATGAATTACGGGGATGCATGAATCGCTTCACTTATATATGGTTAATTAATGGAAATGGTTTCTGGTTCTTCCCCACCTTTACTGACAGACGGTTTTTATTAGGCTTCCGTTGGAGAAGAAACCGTTGGGAATTTGAACGGATCGATTTAAGAAGAATTCTCTTCTTCCGTTGCTTTTAATAGCGGTACCGGATCATAAAAGTTTCTTGAAAAAAGGCAGCTGCTGATATATATTCCATCAGCAGCTGTCCTTATTCTGTTACAGTACACATTCTGTCATAATATCATATCCTGCCCTATACATCCTTCGAAGCGTCTTCAGTCTTATCTGCTTCAGATTCCTGTAAAGCTTCTTCTGTATTATTTTCCTTATCAATATCCTCCTCCACAGGAGCAGCTTCTGCTGTGTTACTTGGAGCAATTACTCCTCTGCGGGCCATCATGCCGCGGATAATCACAATACCCCATCCCAGGAAGAATAGAATAACTGCGATAAACTGGGAGGTAGACAGAGCACCGACTGTGCCGCGCTCTAAGTCTCCACGGAAGAATTCAATGATAAATCTTCCTGCACTATAGAAGATAAGATAGAAGCCTGCAACCTGTCCGGAAGCCTTTACCTTCTTAGATATTAACACCAATACCGCAAAATTAATGAAATTCAAAATACTGGATATGAGTTGGGTAGGTATGATGTGAACATCAAGGGGAGCATAGTCAGAGGTATTATATTCCACGAAGAAATTACTCTTCGTCTCCCTGCCGTAACAGCAGCCTGCAAAGATACATCCGATACGCCCAAAACCCTGTGCTAATGCGATGGAGGGCATAACCAGATCAAAGTATTCAAAGAAGTTCAACTTATGACGCAGGCAGAAAAGTCCTCCGGCTAATATGCCGCCGATGATACCGCCATATACTACGAAGCCTTCCGATACATTAAGCAGAACGGACGGATCTGCGAGGATCGTTTTAATCTGTGTGATGAGGTAAAGAAGCTTAGCCCCAAGAATTCCGCCGATCAGGCACCACCAGAAGAGTGCGAATATTAATTCATAATGCATGCCCTTTTTCTTTGCCCGGTATTCTACTGTGAGGTATGCAGACAAAGCGCCAATTGCTATCATTAATCCATAGATGTGTATATAAATCGGTCCCCAGATATGTATTGTATTTATCATAATCATTTCCTCCCGTGGCATATATAGACTAGTATACCTAATTTTTATTAAAAAGAAAATAGAAATTTTGAGAAAGAAAGCATTGATAATGTAACAATGTTATGTTACAATTCAACTATATAACAAAACATTGTTACACTAGGAGATGAATACATTGAACCTTATTTCTAAAAAGGATTTGTTAGCGATTACCGGGATATCCTACGGACAGCTCTACCGCTGGAAAAGAGAACGTCTGATTCCGGAAGAGTGGTTTATCAAACAATCCGCTTATACAGGGCAGGAGACGTTCTTTCCCCGGGAACAGATACTGAGTAGAATTAATTCTATTCTTGATTTGAAAGACCTTTACTCTTTGGAGGAGCTGGCTAAATTATTATCACCGGAAACTACAGCAGCAGTGATAAACCAGGAGGACCTTAACCAGGTGGAAGAATTAGATAAAGCCTTGTTGGAATTTATGCCGGAGGCATTTGGCAAGAAGAATTATGAGTTCCTGGAGATCGCGCTGTCAGTAGCCATATCGCAGGCATCTGCCAGGATAGATTTGTCGGAAGACCAGAGGAAGGAGCTTTTAGTAAAAAGCATAACAGCTGCGTCCAGACAAAGGGCATCGGATGTGTGTTGTACCATATTCTGTTCGGAAGAGAAATATCATACGGTGTTTTCCTCCAATCAGGTATCGTTGAATTTTGACAATACCATTGATGTAAGGGATCAGTTCTCATTAAGTGAGATAACGGACAAGATAAAATTAAAATATAAAAGTTTATTTATAAAATAATATGTAACCTTCTGAATGAAGGGCTATGAGAGGCAGGTTGATTATTATGAAGGACTTTACTATGGAGGGCGTAGGCAGATTCGGTGGTGGAATATATGATAATATTGTTGTGGAAGGCGTAAGCAGCTGTTCCGATGATATAAAAGCGGAGAAGATTCGTATTCAGGGTGTATTTAGCTGCTCCGGCCAGATTGAAGCAGGAGAGCTTGTCTGTGAAGGAGTATCGGATTTTAAAGCCAATATTCGTGCCAGGAAACTCAATGTGGAAGGCGTTTTTAATACCAAGAAAGGAGTTAAGATTGAAGCGGAGGAGATTATCTGTGACGGCGTTATAAAAGCCAGCGGAGAAATCTATGCGGATATCTTAACCGCAGATGGATGTGTCACCGCGACGGAGGTATATGGGGACCGGATAAAAATCCATACACATTATTCAGTCAATAAGATATTGAAGATATTCAATAAACAAAAGTCCGAAATCAAATTAATCGAGGCTACGACCATTGATATCAGCGGTGTTATGGTTGATATACTGAATGGCAGGGATATTACCGTCGGACCTAATTGTACGGTCGATTCAATAGACTGCAGCGGATCACTTTATATCGATCCCAGTTCCTATGTCAGGAATATCAGCGGTGACCATGTCAGAAGGTAATACTTGAAGAAGAAATGTGTAAAAAGAGCATATTGAAAGAAGATGGTATGCAACGAAGACAGTTTATAAGGCAGGAAGGCAGTATATTTTCAGCAGCAATAGCAGCTGTGTAATTTCTTAATTAGTATCTTGCAGTAAAGCATATAACAAAGAATCCCCACAAATTCAAACAGATAACCTGGATGCTGCAATATATAAATGTTTTGATAGAAATTTTCTTAATACGATATGTACATTTGCAAAATGATCACGTAAAATAACATCCATACAGTATATATAATTATGAATATGATATTATCAAAGGCATTTGCTATATGGCAGTATAGCAACAGGTATTTGGGGAATAGAAAAGGATGACAATTGACGTTGTCATCCTTTTCGTATTGCAGACTATTATATATAAGTAATCATTTTGTACACAGGAATATTCCGGCATCCTTTGTGACATGGAGACCTTTTCTTCCGACTTTATTCTGAAGATATTTTTCAAATCGGTTTCTTTGGCTGTCCAGGATTGTTAGCTGGTTTCCGTGGCAGGAATAGATATATTCTGCCAAAGGAGACAGCTCGGTAATCAACAGAAAATCATCATACTTCAGCAGATCAACCTGCTGAAAGTGGGAAGATAAATATTGGGCACCGTTTTCAAGGCCGAATATGTCATACAGCTTGACTTCTGATAAGGAGATCCGGTTATCAAATTCCTTAACCAGAAGCTCGATTTCTTTCAGGTGCTGTCTTCCGTAAGTGCTGCAGCATAATTTACCGCCCTTTTTCAGTACACGATGAAGCTCGGCCAATGTTTTATCCCGGTCTTTTGCGTAGAAGAGCACATGATTGGCTATTACAATATCAAAACTCTCGTCAGCATAAGGGATATTAATAAAATCAAAGCATTGAAAAGTAAACAGATCATGCTTTCCTTTCAGCCTTCTTTTCGTACTCCGGATCATCCCCATCGATATATCTGACAAAACAATATGTGTATGATCGGGTAATAAACCCAAATTATCCATCCAAAGCTGACCGTTGCCGCACCCTGCTTCAAGGATATCCATTCCTTCTTGCACAGCAAGATTATCATAGATCCAGCGAAACCAGCTTTCAGCATTATGTGAAAATCTGCGGTGCAATTCTATCCGGGCGTCAATATTTGTGGAATTCTTATATTGCTCTTCAAGAGTTTCCTGCATATTGACCAGATGGATAAGGCTTATTATCTTATCCCAAGCTACAAAGGACTGAGAGGCGACAGTATGTGATACCTCCTGAATACATTGTTCCATAAGCCGGAGTTCTTCTATTTTGTCCCGTATTATTTGTAATTGAAGATCCAGTGATTCTTTAATTAAGCTGGTATCCTTATTATTATTTGAGATTCTTGATATATCCTCCAGGGAAAAACCGAGCCTCTTAAGAACGATGATTTTCTGCAATTGGATAAAATCACTGCCGGTATAGTAACGATAGCCGGATTCCTTAATGATGGAGGGCTTTAATAAGCCTTTATCATCATAATATCTTATGGTCCTTACGGATACATTAGCTCTTTTTGCAAATTCACCGGTTGTATATAGAACTTCTTCCTGCATGATCCTTCCTCCGATATCACTTTACTAAGATCATTATTTGGCACTTTGTAAGATAAGTCAATTGAAATAATGGATTAATCCTACATAAGTGTTCAGAATATATTCAGGAAGTCTTTATGCTCCATATACCAATGGACAGTTTTTCGGAGACCTTCTTCAAATGCTGTTTTACTTTTCCACTCAAGCTCAGTCATTATTTTTGATGGATCAATGGCATACCTTCTGTCATGGCCTTTTCTATCCTCCACGTAATTTAACGGAGAGGGCTCAACACCATATTCTTTATGAAGTACTTCTGAGACCTTATTAATTACCTCAATGTTGGTATACTCATTATGACCGCCGATATTATAAACTTCTCCGATTCTTCCGTTATGCAATACATTATCTATAGCATCGCAATGATCGGTGACATACAGCCAGTCCCGTACATTCCGCCCATCACCGTAAACAGGGATTTCAGTGCCTGACAGACAGCATTTAATAAGCAATGGGATAAGCTTTTCTTCATGTTGATAGGGACCGTAATTATTGGAGCACCTTGTTATCAACACAGGCAGATGATGAGTTTCATAAAAAGCCTGTGTCATCATATCACCGGCCGCCTTACTGGCTGAATAAGGATTGCGTGGCTTTAAAGGCGTCTTTTCCGAAAAGCATCCTTCTTCAGGCAGTTCACCATATACTTCATCGGTAGAGACATATAAGAAGCGCTTTTTGCCAAGCTCTGTTATCTTCCAGGTATCCTTTGCGGCATTCAACAGATTTAAGGTTCCGATCACATTGGTTTCAGCGAATTCTTTAGCGGACAGGATGCTTCTGTCCACGTGGGTCTGAGCAGCAAAATGTACCACAAAATCAATGTCATTTTCATTAAATATTTTCTTAATTAATTCCTCATCGCAGATATTGCCATGGATAAACTGATAATTACCGTAGCTATCATAGATTTCAACATTGCTGCGATTACCGCTGTAGGTTAATACATCCAGATTCAGAACCTTAATATTACTCCCGTATTTCTCCATAAGATAGTGAATGCAGTTAGATCCGATAAAGCCGGCTCCGCCGGTAACTAAATACGTATTCATAAATAATCCTCCTGATAAGTTTAAATTTATATTCATTAAATTGATTGTATTTGGTTACGTTACGTCAGAGTCAAGTGTAATATAAATATTTTTTACAGGATTAAATATCATTATATATTGAAATAGAGCCAGGAAATTTATTGATGTTGAGAATTAACTAATTTTAAAAGGAGGAACATGCAACCAGTACAATAAAAAATCCCTTGAAGATCAAGGGGGACCGGATTTAGACCGGAAGCTGAAATGATAGACCACAGTTTACTTACCAAATTTCGCAAAACGCACATTACAGAAAATATATTGGAAGAAATGCTGCGGAAAACCATCCGGCAGTCGATGGAAAAGAGCGGCAGATACTATGAAGCTGCCATTAAAAAAACACGGCAAAGAAAGGAGTTTTCACCACTTCTGATTTATGTGCACATATTTTTATGCGAATTTCCAATTCTACCAGAAGATTTTGAATATAATAGGGGAAAGCAATCGTTCTATAAAATGACACAACATAATCCAGAATCATTTATTATGATTTGATTAATGCTTCTAATAAACTATTAAGTTGATAATATGACATTCATGGATTATAGTATCGTTTATTGCAGATATGATGGGGAGGAAGAGATAACATGAGATACTCAGAAAGTGATAATATTCTAGAGGGAGAAATTCTGGAAAACCCTTATGTAGAAGTAATAACCCATAGCAATCCTAAAGTTGATTCATTTGTACATACATTTATCTTTTATAAAGTATTTTATATCTTTATGATTGGAAGCATATTTGGATGTTATATGGAGCAGATACAGTATTATATAAGGAGAGATATATGGGAATGCCGTGCGGGGGTAATTTGGGGGCCTTTCAGTGAAATTTATGGTATTGGAGCAGTTCTCATATTTCTATTATATCAAAAAAAGAAAGACGGTTCTCTGTTAACTATATTCTGCATGTCAGCTGTCTGTGGCTCGGCTTTTGAATATATTGCCGGATTATTTCAAGAAATAGCGTTTCGTTCCATCACATGGGATTATAGCAAGCAACCTTTTAATCTCGGTGGCCGGACTAGCTTAAAATACGCAATTTATTGGGGAATGTTAGGATTAATCTTTATTAAATATATCTTCCCCATATTAGAAAAACAATTGGAGAATATAAGAGGCAGACTGGCCTTTGCATCTACCTGTGTATTAATTGTATTTATGTCAGTTAATCTTGTGTTTTCTGCCATAGCTGTAAATAGATGGAGCGAACGTCTTCAAGGTATCCCTTCAAATGGTTATATTGAAGAATATATGGATAGCCATTATGGCAATGACGAAATGAAACAACTATTTCCTCATATGAAATTTTTAGATGTTCCTAATTAAGAGCTCATAGTATGAAATGTCTTGCAACGCTGTTGTTTAATTTTTCATCCAATAGGTTAGCCTCGATATAGTTCAACGCACGTTGAATGCTCTGTATCCAATCCAAATTTTTCACATCCTCCTGAGAGCTATGATAGCATAAAAGCCTCTATTTATCCTGTCATAGAATGTTCGTTTGTGTCAATGTCCAAATCAGAAAAAATAATGAGCTTAAATACCTAAGTAATAAAAAACTTCCATTTATTGCATTAAAAATAGTATTTTCATAAAGGAAAATGAAATATCCACATGTCGTAAAAAGACAGATGATACTCCTTGCTTTCTATCACTCATTGTGATAGCATTGTGTTAGAAACGATAGAAAATGACAGAAGGAATGGTATTATGAATCTGTATGAAAGTGAAACTGTTGAATTGAAGGAAATTTATACCCCGGATATAAAAAAAGAAATTGTAGCATTTGCAAATACAAACGGTGGAACAATCTATGTCGGCGTGCAAGATAACGGTGTAATAGTTGGCCTTGTAAATGCTGACTTTGTGATGCAGCAGATATCAAATTCTTTAAGAGATAGTGTTCGGCCGGATGTTTCCATGTTTACAAAGATTGAGTTATTGCAAGAAGAAAATAAGTTTTATATTAAAGTAACTGTTAGCCAAGGCACAAAAAAGCCTTATTATTTATCAGATAAAGGACTTAAGCCAACTGGCGTATATGTCAGAAGTGGGATAACATCGGCTCCGGCATCTGAAGACGCTATCCGTATGATGATAAAAAAGACAGATGGTGATTCGTTTGAAAATAATCGCTCGCTCATACAAGAGCTGACATTTATTAGTTTAAATAAAGAGATGGAAAGAAGAAATATGGAGTTTACTAAAGTTCAGATGAAAAACTTAGGAATTCTTTCGTCTGATGATATTTATACAAACATGGGTTTACTGGTTTCAGATCAGTGCCAGCATTCCGTCAAATTTGCTGTTTTTCAAGGTTCCGATAAATTAGTGTTTAAAGATCGGAAGGAACTGACGGGTTCTCTATTTGACCAACTTACAGATGCTTATAAAACCATAGATTTTTATAATGGCACAAAAGCGACCTTCCATGATTTGCTCCGCGCGGATGAAAGGGATTACCCGGAAGATGCCGTTCGTGAAGCATTATTGAATGCCATCGTCCACAGAGATTATTCCTTTAGTGGCAGCACAATTATTAACCTATATTCTGACCGTTTGGAGATTATCTCATTAGGTGGATTGGTTTCAGGATTATCATTGGAGGCAGTTATGCTGGGAGCATCACAACCTAGAAATGAAAAGCTTGCAAACTTATTTTACAGAATGAAGCTAATAGAGGCATATGGCACAGGAATTAGTAAGATAATTAGCTGCTATAAGGGTTTACCTGTGAAACCCAAGTTTGAAAATGTAGAAGGTGCATTTCAAGTGGTCTTACCTAATACGCATGCACACGAGATAAGAATAGAAGATGAAAAGTATTTACCGATACTCAGATTGTTTGAAAAACAAAAGGAAATTACTCGTAGCGATGTAGAAGAAGCCCTCAGGGTTGGAACAACTTACTCAATTAATATGCTCAAAGAAATGTTGGAAAAAGAGCTTATAAAAAAAGTTGGTAATGGCAGGCTGACGAGATATGTGATGAAGTAAAATACAGCACACCATGTATCGGGAATTTAATGAAATTAGTTTTATAGATGAAGCGTGATTATGTTGTAGTAACAATATAGGTAAGACATCCGGCTTCATAAAGCAAAAGATCCTGAGATAGCTTATTTATAAGCGTTTCAGGATCTTACTATTAAGCGCGAGACGGGATTCGAACCAAAATCCTACCTCACAAATACTGAAAAGAAAGGGGTTCCATCCACTTCTGATTTATGTGCACATATTTTTTATGATTAAAACCTGTGCCAATACTTAAGAAATATAACATTTATATCTATTTATATGGAGTACTTTTTCGCTTGAGTTTATCACCACTATTTTCTTCGTTCTCAGCTCCATTTATTTCTCTCATTATTGCATTTCT
>JAFADH010000229.1 GCA_023424995.1 Bacillota bacterium
GGGAGACAAGGAGTGATTTTGGGAGCGTAGTGGTGCTACTCTCCCAAAATTGCGACGCTGTATACCGCAAATTGGAGCGTTCAGAACGGCGCAATGATTTTTCAAACACGCTCTAGGTTGGGAATTGCTTTCGCAGCCTGTTTATCATATACTTTGCTTTATAAGCCGTTGATAAATGTTATCTTATACTTTAATGAACTTAAGGGGGGCAATATGGAGCTATACGAAAAAAATAATAACTCGGTGACACGATGGGCCAGTCCGGAGAATCTGCTTGGAGAAAAAGGCAAAGGCGGAATGAGAAACAATCAGGCGAAGGGACACGCATGGGAGCGTATTGAAGCAGGAGAAAGCGTTACTCTTTTGAATGTGCAAGGCAGTGGAATAGTCCAGCGTATATGGATAACAATCAATGACCGTTCACCGGAAATGCTGCGTTCTCTTGTAATTGAAATGTATTGGGATAATTCAAGTAAACCGGCAGTATCTGTTCCATTAGGGGATTTTTTCTGCGCCGGACTCGGGGTTGTTTCTGCTTTCGAAAACGAATTATTTTCAAGTCCGGAGGGGCGGTCCTTTAATACGTATATCCCAATGCCTTTTACGGAAAATGCAAAAATTATTGTTAAAAATGAAGCTTCAAAATTGCTATCCCATATTTATTACGATGTAAACTATATTTTAAAACCCATAAAAAAAGAAGATATCTATTATTTTCATGCTTACTGGCATCGGCAGAATCCAACGGTTTTATGTGAAGATTTTGCAATTTTGCCCCAGGTTTTTGGTGAAGGCAGATTTTTGGGATCCAATATTGGTGTTCTTGTCAGCGATAAATACCTGAACACGTGGTGGGGTGAAGGTGAGGTTAAGATTTATTTAGACGATGATGAAGACTATCCGACCCTGGTTGGCACAGGAACAGAGGATTACATCGGCAGCGGCTGGGAACAAGGGACCTACGGTAATAGATACCAGGGTTGTCTGATTGCAGATAAGCAAAGGGGCAGATTTTCATTCTATAGATTGCATATAAAGGATACTGTGTTTTTTAATACCGGATGTAAAGTCACAATTCAGCAAATGGGCGGAGCGGACAGAGACACGATGATAAAAATAATGAAAGCAGGAATAGGCAAATTTAAATTAGCCTATGCTGATTTTGATGCTGAACATAAAGAATTTATGAATTTGTATGAATCAAATCCGGACACAATGCCCGACGACCCGTCCATTGACCCAAATAGCGGAATGGCATTCTTCCGGCAAGACGATGTTTGCGCTGCCGCATATTTTTATCTTAATTCACCTGCAAGTAATCTGCCGGAAATTCAAGCTTGCAATGAGCGTATTATAAACCGTTAAATTATATAACGACAAGGAGGATATTATATGGATGTGAATATTTTGCTGTTCCCTGATTTTGAAACCCTGGATGCCTTTGGCCCTGTAGAGGTGCTGGGACGTATTGAGGAATTCAGATTGCGTTATATTTCTGTTCCCGGCGGAACAATCACAAGCAGACAAGGTATAAAGGTATTAACCGAGGATATTAACGAAGCCGATCCTCACGGAGTTCTATTAATTCCTGGCGGGCAAGGAACACGGTCATTAGTGAATGATGTTCAATTCATTGAAAAACTGTCTTATATGGTTATGAAATCAGAATATTGTCTTACGGTTTGCACAGGTTCAGCGTTGCTTGCAAAAACAGGTCTTATAGATAATAAAAGGGCGACGTCAAATAAAAAGGCTTTTGAATGGGTCAAATCAGTCAATGCAAATGTTTTGTGGGCAGGGGAGGCCAGATGGGTTACGGATCAAAAATACTATACATCTTCCGGTGTGTCCGCAGGAATTGATATGGCACTGGGTTTTGTTGCTGATAGATTTGGAACGGAGAAAGCACAGAATATAGCTGAGCATATCGAATACATTTGGAACTCTGACCCTCGCAACGATCCATTCGCGAAATAAGTACGATGGGCTACTCGCCGGACTCCGGCTTATTGTACAGGCTTAAGTTGATCACTCCTGCATCTGTATTGTACTGATGACACAGAATAAGCAAACCTATTTTTATCATAGATAAATCAGATTTGTCTATTATTATGTCTAAGTTTAATAGATATTATATATTCTCTACGATTGACTGCCATATGACTGTAGGATCGCATTTCATTTCAAAAATTCTACCCAAATATAAATAAGCTTTATAATTTGGAGCGCATGCTTTATAATGGAAATATCTTAGCCAATAAGGAGAACCTTATGATCAAAGTCTCTGAAAACGCATTGTCGCAGCTTTGTCATTCATATGGAATTAAAGAGGAGAACCTCAGCTTTTTAGCCGGAGGGCGGGAGGATTCCGATGGTATAGCATATGTCTATTATAATAAAGGCCAGAAGAAGGTCCTTAAAATCTTAGCCGTCGATAAACCCGGAACCGACGATCTGGCGGCACTTGACGAACGGCTCAAATTTATATATTACCTGGGCGAAAACGGAATTGATGTTGCGTGGCCGGAGGAGAACGGGGATCACAGACTTTATGACACCTATGCGGACGGGAATCATATCTTTGTCGCTTATTCGATGAACTATTGCGAGGGTAAAAACCCTGAAACGGAGTTGCTTGCGACAGAATTAAGCTGGCATTGGGGCAAATTAATCGGGAAAGCACACAGGGTGGCCAAAAACTACCCTATCTGGAAAAACATCAACGGGAAGTCTTCGGAATTCGGCTATCAGGACGAAGTGAGTTTCTTCACCAGCTGGTGCAAAGAGGAGACCGTCAAGGAAGAATGGCGAAAAATGGCCCCGGCACTTTCCAAGCTGCCGATTAACCGGGATACCTACGGCTTTATACATAACGATAATCACCAGCATAACATTATAGTGCGGGATAAATGCATTACATTAATTGATTTTGACGTCTCCTCCTGTAATTTTTTTCTGCAGGATATTACGGTGCCGGCGCAGGGAATTATGTTTGATTTATCGGGGGGCATGGTGAATGAGGTTCATCATAAGGAACCGTTGAAATACTATTTTGATTATTTCATCAACGGCTACGAGACAGAAAGCCATATGGAGGATTTCTGGCTGGAGCAGATCGATACCTTCATTAACTATCGCAGACTGCTTTTATTCACCTGCATGCAGGATTACTTAAATTATAATACCGAGCTAAAGAAGAATTTCCTGTCCATGATAGAGGCTGCTCCTGAGATTTTCAGGCTATTGTAACCGGGGACATCAAACTATACTATAAATTCCGGCTGAATCAATTCATCATCACAATAGATGCTTAACCGATAAAATCCTGGCAGCATCTTTTCCAGGTAAAGCATATAGAGCAATAATCAGCATGGAAGTGATGCAAAGCTGATTCTTTGCATCACTTCTGCCTATGATAAATAGCGGTCTCTCTGCACTTGCAGCTATGTTCCCTATTTAACTGTTACTTTTATGGAAGCTTTCTTATCTCCGACGATTGCTTCAATATAATCTGTTCCCTTTGTTTTTGCAACAGCCTTTCCCGTTTTTTTGTTTATGATTACTACATCCCTTTTTGTTGTCATCCATATAATATCTGTTTTATCATATCCTGTTGCCTCAGCTTCAAAGACAAATGTTTCTCCCTGTTTCATAGCAGCAGTGCCCTTTAATATCTCTACACCGGGTTCCTTCACGGTAACCGTGGTTGTAAAGGTTCTGGACTTGCCGTTGTAAAGCTTGATCAAAGCAGTTATTTTAGCCGTTCCTGCACTCTTTGCATTAACGGCGCCATCCTGTGAAACTGCTGCGACCTTTTCATTGCTTGATTTATAGGTTATGGTAACAGCTCCCACGGCAGAACCGCCCGTCTCGTCGCCAAGCTCCTCCACAAGCTCCAGAGTGGCAGGTAAGGCTGCCTCTATTAAGCCTGAACTGTAATTATCACTGCCTGTATAGAGTTCAAGCCCGGAAGGGGACATAACGACCTGATACTTTATTGTTGTATAAGAGCCCGGATCCGCTTCCTCCTTTAATACCGCATAATCGGAGCAGTGCACGATGTTGACCGTAATATATCCATCCTTATCCACTTTGTAATGATTGCTGTAGGGTAATGTCTCAAGCTTGTTCATCTGAGGGTTATAATGATACAGATATACCTTGTCATTTTTCTCAAATCCAAAGCTGCCGACATAAATTCTTACCGCCGCCTGTACAGGTAACACACCGTCATGTTCAAATTCAACTATCAGTCCGGAAGGGTTCCTGCCGCCCTTATTAAGCAGCTGCTTGATATGGTCATTATCTTCGACTGTCCGGATATCAAGCTTCAGATTAATATCCTTTAATGCACTCTTATCCGCTTTAAGAAGATTCTTGCCTGTGAATGTCCAGCTGTATATTTCCTGTCCATCCTGTCCCTTAACAGATACTGCATAATCCCCGCCTGCTTCAATTGCCTTCTCAAGCTCAGATGCACTAATCATTGTCTTAGCAGGTACAGGTGCGGGTGTTGCCCCAGGAGAAGGCTCTGCCGCAGGTATCGGACCGGGTATGGGACCGGGCGCCTCCGGAGGCTGAGGAGTATCCTCTGTCTTAGCAGGACCCAATATCAGGTCACCTATGGTGAACATGCTCTTTGATTGCTGCTCATCGGTAGAATTCCAGGATGCGATGTATTGGCGGTATCCCGCTCCGGGATCATCGCTGACCTGGATATCAAAGCCTATGGTCCTTCCCTGCGCCGCCGTTATGTTTTTAAACGGAATTCTGGCTTCCACCAGATATCCATGGTCAGTCAGGACCGCCCGGGCTTCCAGCCGCGTATCAGCGGATAATTCACCTCTGTAATTTACACGGTATTGGAAGTCATTACTGTCATAGGGAGATGCTTTTGAGTTATCTTCATCCACATAGATCTCAATACAGTCCGCATTCCATTCCTCATAAGCTCCCAGATGGGGATCCGTAACATCCGCCAATACATACAGGGCTTCCTCGTCCCAGAGTGTTCTTACTTCCGCTGTCGCAGGTCCTACCTGATCCGTTTTCCAACGGCTTGTAACGAACACCTCCGTGTCATTCCATACACTGTCAATTACACCGTCGATTACCGGTGTCCCTTTATCTGCTGCAGCTGATAATAACGGAGGTCCCGGTAAAACTGCATCCGGTTCTTCCCCCTCCTGAGGGATACCGTAATGAATCTCGATTGACGATAACTGATAAGCCGTAAAGTCGGCGCCGGACAGTTCAATCTTTAAGTAGTCGGACTTGGCGGGAAATTCTCCGGCGGGTATGTATCGAACCTGGTTCCAGCCGCTTCCCGGTGCAGTTGATATCTCCGCCGTCAGGGATATCTCCGTCCAGGACCGGTTATCACTTGATCTGTATACCTTGAGCTTTCCGCTCTCCGCAGCATCCGGTGCATTATTGGAGAACAGATTAATACAAATATCATGGATATCCTGGTATTGATAGATTATATGTGCCGTTTCACTGTTTGAACGGCCCCATCTTCCGCCGTCACCGCTAAATTGCTCCGGTGAATCGGAGAGGAGGCTCCAGTTACCGCTCTTTGCAAATACATTTGCGCCGTTTACAGTATCCAACTCATCCAGCGCCATATTATCCTGAATGATAGTCAGCTTGGAAAGCTGCAGTGTCCAGTTCAGCCATTCTTCATATTCTCCGTAGGGTTGGACTTCTATCTTAATATACCGGGCAGCTTCAGGAAGCTTCCCTTGGGATTTTATAAGCATCTCATTCCATCCGGAGGTACTCCCTGCATTTGTGACGGTGACGGGAATCTCCGTCCAGTCTGCTGTCTCGTAAGTCCAGTCTTCCGTATCCGGAGAAATATAGAACTTAACCTTTCCGGCAGCAATACCGGCAGCAGCCGCATTATTATGCTCAAAAGCCCTTAATACAATTGAGTGCATATTATCCGCCCGGTAGACCAGATAGCCCCGGGTATCTTCCCATCGCATGGCACGTAAGGTATCTCCTCCAAAGTTTTCCGGAACATCATCTCTTAAGGTCCAATTATCTGATTTGGCAATTACCTGCCCAAAGTCCCAATCGGAATAATCATCCGTCCAGGCTGTAAGAGGTTCTCTTGCTTCCTCGGCTGACCGGGGTGACGGAGGATCTGTCAGGGTTCCGTCATATATGCTGATCTCCCGGATACCGACCTGGGTTCCATATACAGTAACCTTAAGGTAACGCGCCGTCACCGGTGTATCAAAACTATCCGTTATCGTGGGCTGTTCCGGACGTGCCCCTGCAGTTCTGTCCGCGATGACCTGCCAGTTATCACCATCGGCGGATGCTTCGATAATGTATCCGATATCCCTGCCTTCATCCCATGTTATAGCCGCACCGGTCACGGCACGGGTCTCTCCGAGATCCACCTGAAGCCAGTGGGAATCACCTGTCAGACGGGGTATCCACAGGGTATCCGAGTTACCGTCCGCTGCCCGATATGCTTCCCTGCCATAATTTTCACTGTCGGCCGTGACAGTCTTGTTCCGGGCTATATTGACGGGAACCTTGCTGCCGGCAGCGCGCTCGTATACACGCACATAGTCTATTAAATAATACTGGGGAAATACGGTTGTTTCGTCCGGGTCTCCGGGCCAATCCCCGCCCACCGCGGTATTCAGGTATAGATACATCTGCGTATTGCCGATAGCATCAAAGGCTTTTCCATTCTTGTACAGCTTTCCGTCATTGGTATAGGTACGTATCATTTCCCCGTCCAGATACCAGCGGATCGCGCCAGGATCCCATTCGAAGCCATACACATGATAATCCTCAGAATAATCAATTAATCCGGTATAATCCGCACCTGCCTGTCCATTATCCGGCCAGAGTCCCCAATGATTATTCGTGTGAAGAACGTTGGGTTCATGTCCAAGTACCTCCAGGATATCAAACTCCGGCGGCCAGGAATTAGCACTGTTTAACCAGATCGCCGGCCAGATGCCCCTTCCTGTGGGAAGCTTGGCACGCACCTCTGCCTTTCCGTACAGCATATGAAATTTGCCAAGCGTGGTTACGGAACCCGAGGTATAATTCAGTGTTCTCTCCTGTCCTTCCGATGTATAGGTAAAATCCCTTTCCTGGCTGCGCAGTACAAGATTACCGTCTTCAATATAGACATCATCGGGCTTGTACCATTGAAGCTCATTATTTCTTGGGCTCGGAACATCTTCTATGTTCCATTTGTCCGTATTTACTTCTGCCCCGCTGAATTCATCCTGGAATATAAGATCCCAGCCTTCGAGCTGTCCTGCCTGAGGGTCTTCCGATCCGGGTTCTTCACCCTGTCCGGGATTCTCCACTTCTTCTTCACCTCCTATAATTGTCTCGTCTGTGGTAGGTCCGATCACACTGTAATCATCAATATATCCTGTTCCGCTATCCTCTCCCAGCCAGGCAAATATCTTGGCGGAGGTGCTTTCAGGACCTGTTGTAAATGAGAAAAACACCTCGCTGTAGGATGTGGAGGTAACAGTCCATGCTGTCTGTGATCCGCCGAAGTCCGTAACACCTATCCCCATATAGTCTCCTGTGTCTTCCACCTTACCCCACGCACTGAAGGCATAAGCGGTGTTCGGAAGCAGATTATTAATAATCTGATAGAAGCCTCCGTTCCATCCGGAATCAGGTGCTGTAACTTTGATGCTATAATTACCGGAACGCTGATTATTGTTGACTATGGCATATGTTCCATCATTCATTACCCACGGTGTCAGGGATCCGGATTCAAAGCCCCTGTTATACACCAGCTCATACACTTCGCTGCCGGCATATATCCTGGAAGCAGGTCCGGCTGCGACGGCCAAATTAAATATCATAAGAAAGACCAGCATAAATGCCATCGTCTTTGAAATAATTATTTTTCTTATATACATTATATAAACCACCTTCTATTATTTTAAATTCAGTTATACTGCTATTTAAAACCTTATTACTGTTCACGGTTTTCTTCCTTTCGTTCCGCTTTATATACCGGTATCACCACAGTCACAGTTACCCCTTCTCCGATACTGCTTTGAATGCTGACCCCATAATCCTTTCCGAATTGAAGCTTCAATCTTTCATCCACATTCCGGATTCCGTATCCGCTGCTGATATACGGCTTCTCTTCCATCAGCAAAGCATCAAACTTTTCGGCAGGAATACCGGGACCGTCATCCTTAACGCGGAACAGAATCAGGCCTGTGTGCCGCTTTGCCGTGATATGGATATTGATCGGATGCTTCACAAGCCCTACGGCATGTTCAAAGATATTCTCCACAAAGGGCTGCAATATGACCTTGACCGTGTCATATTCCAGAATACTCTCCTCGATATCATAGGTCACCTGAAAGGTCTCTCCCTTTCTGATCCGGTATACCTCGATATATGCCTTTACCTGTTCCACCTCATCCGAAATGCTTATGATATCCTTACCCTTATTGAGTGTCATGCGGTAGTATTTGGAAAGTGCCTTGACCATACTGATGATATGGTCCGTCTCTCCGAATTCGGCAAGCCTGCATATGGCGGACATGGAGTTATATAGAAAATGCGGATTGATCTGTGCCTGAAGCGCCTTTAGCTGTGCGTCCTTTTTATCGATATTGGCCTGGAAATTATCCTGGATCAGATTGTCGATCCGTTCGGTCATATCGTTGAATATCACCGCCAGAAAACCGAGTTCATCTCCGTTTGACTCCCTGATGTCCGCATTATCCGGCTTTTCTTTTCGGAACTTTTGCATCTGCTTTGCTATTGTTATGATTCTGCGTGAGAATGAGGATGAGAGATGATAGGTTACATAGAAGAGAATTAACAGGGACAGGATGCAGCATAGAACCGTTATATTCCTGATCTTTTGGATATTCTCCGTGATCTGGGTTATGGGGAATACGCTTATCACCTTCCAGCCCGTCTGGCTCAGATCGCCCCGGACCAGAATCCTGTCCTCAAGAATAAGATTGTCCTCTCCCTCCATATTGCTGAGGAAGCTGTCTATGGCTGTCCGGTGCTTCTGATAGTACTCCTTCTTTTCTTTTTCTGTGGAAAGCAGGGACAGGCCGGCATCAAAGGCCAGGTTCACACCTCTCCCTGAAGAATCCTGGAAGCTTTCCTCTCCCAGAATATCTGCCAGTCTGACGGTCAGCCTTAAGAGCCCGATCTTTGTACTCTGCATGGTACTGTAATCCCGCATTTCCCTCAGAAGTGAAATATACTGGAATCTGCTGTCATCGCCCACCTGCTTCCACAGATACTGCTCCGCGTTCCCTTTTACCTGAACAAACCATTCCTTGTCCTGCATCCTGGCAAGATTCAGTACATGATATATCTGTTTGTTATCTTTTAACAGATCACTATTGTTCTGAACACTGAGTATATCCTCAAAACGGTATGGGATTATCTCGCTTTTATTATTGTTATACCTGATCAGAGCCGCATAGATGCCGCTGCCGGTTGCGTTCAGCAGGGATTGAAGCACCGGGTGCAGCAGGCTGTTGGCAATATTATACTCTTCATAGGAATCAATATACATTCCTGTCACAAGCTGCTGGATCCTCTGATTGTCATAGATGGTATTGGCCAGAAACATATAATAATCAAGCTGTTTATTAATTGAAGATATGGAATTTTGCTGAAACTGCCGGATAAGATTCAGACTCTGCTCCTTGCTAAAGTGCGCGGATATGGTATAAGAAAAATAACCTACCCCTGTCACCGGTATAATCGCGACCAAAAAATATGCCAGTAACAGCTTGTACCTGATTCGAAGGCTATGATACAAATTCATTATCCTCTTCAGCTTCATATTATCGGAACCTTTCCCTGTATTCGGTAGGTGTTACTCCATATTTACTTTTGAACTTCTTTACAAAGGTCTGCAAATCATTATACCCTACCATGGATGCAACCTCATAAATCCTGTATGTGTTTCTTTCAATTAATTCCGCTGCTTTTTTGATCCGGTATTCCGACAGGTATTCTGCAAATCCCAGCCCTACCTGCTGCCGGAACAGACTCCCGAGATAATTGGGAGAATAGTAAAGATTATTCGCAATCTCCTTAAGGGAGACGTCCTGCGGATAATGCTCCCCGATTAAGCGGAGCACCTCATTGATTATCCTGCTTCCCATGGATTTGTCCCTTATGATCAGATGATCGATAAAGGCTCCGTAGATATTTTTCATCCACTGGCGTATGTCAAGTATGGTCTCGAAGCGCATCAGCTTATCCCAAAGGATATACTCGCTTCCGAAGATATCTTCAAATTCCACCTTAAGGCCGTTCAGTATGATTTGTGCATTACTTATGATCTTGATGCAATAATTTTGTATTATTCTATTATTATCTATTTTTTCTTCCTTGAATTTGTCAAAGATGGAGTCCAGTATCCGGTCCGAATTGGTTTTATCCAGGTTGAGCAGGCATTTGGACAGTTCCTGATCATTTCCGTCAATATGTATCCTCGCGTCCGAACTGTCCGAAGATCCTTTATAATGAAGTACTCTGCCCTTTCCTTCATATATTTTATAAGAAACGGCCTGTGAGGCTTCATGAAATGACATATGCAGATCCGAGGGATGATGCATAAAGGTTCCCATACCTATGGTCAGACTCAGCTCTGTCTGCTTATGTACTGCTTGGATAATTGCTTGTGCAGCCCGGTTAACTTCATTGTTTTGTACTTCATGCTCCGTGAATGGTTCAAAGCTTAATATGGCTACGAATCTATGCTCCTCGATTCGTACAAGCTCCAGGGCACAGCCCTCCGGCTCAATTCCGGCAATGACACACAAAAGGGATGTAAGTCTTCTCCTTAATTCCTCCCCCGGATACCGTTCCTTCAAAAGCATGAAGTCATCCGCCTCAATCATGCAAGCCATCTGGCTTCCGGATTTTATATTGATTCCCAGAAGGTGAATTCTCTCCCACAGCCTCTCTTTCTCCGCAGTTCCAAAGATCAGATCCAAAAGTAATTTATTCCTGAGAAGCTCCCTGCTTTCCTGTACGGCTTGTGCCAGATCTTCCTTCTCTTTCGCTTCTTCCCGTTCTTTCAGGATATCCCTCACCACTTTTTTAATACAGGCTTCAAGTTCATCCGTATCAACCGGTTTCAGTATATATTCATAAGCATTCAATTTTATCGCATTTTTTACATAAGTAAAGTCATCGTATCCGCTGATGAATACGATCTTTATGTCCTGCACCTGCTCTCTGGCCAGCTTTGCCAGCTGCAGCCCGGTCATACCCGGCATTTTTATATCTGTAATTAGAATATCGGGAACCTGCTGTTTGATTAATTCCAGTGCGTTCATACTGTCCTTTGTAGCAAATACTCCGGATATATGGTATTTATTCCAGTCGATCTGCCTTTTCAGGCCTTCCATATCCAGTCTCTCATCATCTACTATAACAAGCTTCAGCATAGGAATCCCTCCATATTCTAATCTTATGTCAACCAACAAATTCATTATAATATAGACATCCTGCAGCGTCAATCATACCGCAGGATGTCTGCATCAGTCATCTGCTATTTCCCCTTCATGGACTCCAGATTTTCCTGATATTTTCCGGTCATATATTGTTCCGCCTTATCAAATCCAAGCTTATATGCATCGTCAATTGCTTCCTGGATGGCCTGCCTGCAGGCATTCTCATCCTTTGCCATGATAATCTTGGGAAGCACCTTCTTGTTCAGATCGTCGAAGGATGCCAGGGCGATGCCTTCCTCCGACTGTGGATCAGGCGCAACATTGGAAAAGGCGCTGGTATTTAAACTGTGTTTCCATACGATATTGGATTGTGCCTGTATGATCCAGTCTCTTTGCTCCGCCGGCTTCCTGTTATCGTCAGCAACCTTTGAGAAGTCAAAGTACAGCGTATTGCCAAGTACCGCCCAGTTGCCGAGAATGGATTTTACTTCATCCTCCGGCACTGAACTCATTGCCTGCTTTAGGATGGGATAGCCATTCTCATCCACCTCATCATACAGCTCTCCCTGAGGACCGTAGGCTACAAGACGGGAGCCCTCTTCCGATATGATATAATCCAATAGCTGGAATATCCGCTCCGGATTTTTTGCATTATTGGTGATGCAAAGCACGTTCCAGCCCAAGGTCATGAAGGGCGATGTATAGATATCCTTCCGGTCCAGGCCCGGTGCGGCGATAGGCTCAATTACGATATAGTCATTATCCGGATCATTGGCTATCACTCTCTGCCGGTAGTTCGGAAGGGTGGAGGTTACATCGGTACCCACATATACCGCAACTCTTCCCGTTGAGAGCTTTTCTTCAATCTGCTCTGATTTCTCTACGAAGTAATCCTGGTTGATCAGTCCTTCGCTCCAGAGCTTATTCAGGAAAAGCATGGATTCCGTGAATTTCGGATCGGTATAATGGAGCTTCAGTTCATTACCCATGGGTATGACGCCCTTCATATCACCGGGAAAATGATTCAACCCAAAGGAAAGATTTATAAGGTCACTTAAACTCGGAAATGCTCCGGATTGGATCGGCACAACCGACTTCCCGTCTACTGTCAGGCCGCTCTCCTTAACCAGCTTCAGGTAGTTATACAGATCGTCCGTGGTTTCCAGCTTCGGTGAGCCAAGCTGTTCGTATATCTTTTTGTTGATTACCCAGCCGCCATTACCTGTGGGATGCTCATCCGTGGTAGCCCAGTTTAAAAGACCGTATATTTTTCCGTCTACCCTGGACAGATTGACGGTAGCCTCATCGATTACCTGCTTATAACTGGAATTATTGTCGACAAATTCATCCAGCGGAAGAAGATAACCCAGGCTGATCAATTTCTGATAAGTGGAATCCCGGTCCATCATAATCACGTCCGGCAAGTCACCGGTCGCTGCCATTATATTCATCTTTTGAACAGGGTCGCTGTCAGGCTTTGCCTGGTTCATAGTAACATTAAACTTTTGCTGCAGCTCTGCCGATACCTTGTCATCTCCCCACTGCAATGACACATCATACCAGTCGTAATTGTAATACAGGGTGAACTCATACGGCTCCAGCATGGCTGTCTCTGTCTGGGAGCCATCCCCCGCAGCCGTATCCGGATCAGTCTGGGCACCTTCCTCCGTCCGGACGTTCTTACCGCTCTCATCGCCGTCGCCGTTCTGTCTGCCGCAAGCGCCCAGTGCGGTCCCCAATATCAGGAATGCCAGTACAAGTGCCAGAATACGTTTTGCCTTTGTTGTGTTCATGTTTACCTCCTCTTTTATCTTATCTTTTTTATATAACAGATATTATCTGCTATAAACCTTGTGATTAATAACGGTCAGCCTTTAATGGAGCCGATCATGATCCCCTTTACAAAATATTTTTGCAGGAAGGGGTATACCATAATAATCGGAACGATGGTGACGATCATGGTCGCCATGGTAACCGACCTGACATTGATCAGGTTCATCCGGCTAAGCTGCGTCGCTGCCGGTCCCGCCTTGGATATCTCCTCTGCGAATTTACTGGAATTGATAATTGACATCAGGATTGACTGAACCGGTTTCAGCTTCTGGTCCGTAATAAAGATGGACGCATCGAACCATGAGTTCCAATGGAACACGCAATTGAACAGGGCTATGGTTGCAATGATCGGAGCCGAAACAGGCATCACGATTCGAAAGAATATGGTAAATGCTCCTGCTCCGTCTATCTTGGCCGATTCCTCAATGGACTCCGGGAGTCCTTTAAAATAAGTGATCATGATGATCATATTCCATACGCTGATCAAATTCGGTATGATATACACCAAAAAGTTATTGGTAAGATGTAATTCCCGGATTAAAAGATAATACGGAATTAATCCGCCGCTGAAATACATGGTTATAATACAAAGCGTCATATAGATCCTTCTGCCCTTCAGGTATGGTTTGGACATTCCGTAGGACAGCATACCGGTGGCAAGTACACTTCCGGCTGTTCCGACTGCTGTTCTGAGTATGGTGACCAGGTATGCATCGTACAGCAGGTGGTTCTTGGCGATAACCAGATAGTTCTGGAAGGTAAACTTCCTGGGAATTATTCCGATCCCGCCCCTTGCCGTGTCATTGGCATCATTAAGGGAAATGGCCAGGGAGTTAAGAAAGGGATACAGTGTGATAATCGCCAGTAATATAAGTATCACATATATTATGATGTCAAATATATAAAATCTTGTTTTCGTTGGATTTCTCATGTCATTGTCTCCCTTTCTACCAGAGGCTCTGCTCACTGATTTTATTGGCGGCCTTATTAGCAATTGTCAATAAAGCCACACTAAGCAAGGATTTAAATATACCGGCTGCAGTGGCATAGGAAAACCTCATCTGGACAATACCCATACGGTATACATAGGTATCAAGGATCTCAGAGGTTTCATATACCATAGTATTCCTGAGATTATTGGTTAAAAGAAGGATTTGCTCGAATCCGGCATTCAGTATTCCCCCCACCGCTAAGATCAGCATGATTACCACCGTAGGCTTAATGCCCGCCAGTGTGATATGCCAGATTTTCTTGAACCTTCCGGCACCGTCGATGGACGCGGCTTCATATAATTCCGGATCGATCGACGAGATGGTGGCTATATATATGATTGCATTCCAGCCCACCTCCTTCCACAGGTCAGTCAATACTACGATAGGCCAGAAATAGCCCGGTTCGCCTATGAACAGGATGGGCTCCTTAATCAGTCCCAGACTCTGCAGAAAGTAATTTATAATACCTCCGTCAACGGACAGGATATCAAAGGTCAAGCCCGCTACTACCACCCAGGAGATAAAGTGGGGAAGATAGCTGATGGTCTGTATGCTTCTCTTGAATTTCTCATGCCGCACCTCATTCAGCAATATGGCCAGAAGTATGGGTATCGGAAATGCGAACACCAGCTTTAACAAGCTGATGGCAAAGGTATTCCTCATAATCTTGAATAGGTTCGGATCATTAAAAAAGGTCTTAAAATGCAGCAATCCCACCCAGTCGCTAATACCTACCATATCCCCCAGGCTATATTCCTGGAATGCCATGACCAGTCCATACATGGGTATGTAAGAGAATATAAGGATCAGTATAATCCATGGGACTACCATCATCTGAAGCTCGCCCTGCGACCTGAATTGTTTCATATGCTTTTTGAAGCCGGTTTTTTGCCTGTTAATATTTGTTCCCAATTTTATGACTCCTTAAGACTGTGATTGTAGTTTGTATGTCTGCCTTGTCTGTATATAAATCATACACCTTGCCGGACGGCATTTAAAAGATTGCAAAGTAATGATTTATATTGGTGAAACAAAGATGTTAATTATATAAATAAAAAAACCGCAGCGGCACCTGCATTATATGCGGCATTACTGCGGCTTTTTGGAATTACAAACTTACATTCCTTATATATTCCTTCTGCATGCTTCAATCACCTGGGACAAAGAGCCTGAAGCAAGACAAACAGAAGTGTCTGCGGCTCCGTAATACAATCTGAGCTCATCCTTTTTAAAGTCAGCAATCGCACCGCAGGGGAAACAAACATTATTTACCATTCCCCGTGTTTCATAATCAGCTTCCGGAGCGAGAAGCCAGCTTTTTGTCATACCGATGATCTTCGAGGGATCCTGCAGATCCAGCAAAAGAGCGCCGATGCTGTATTGGCCCATACCGCCGCCCCAGGAAAATACGCCGTGTACGATGACCAGCCACCCTTCCGGGGTTTTTATGGGGGGAGTCGCTCCGATTTTTACGATATTCCAGATAGCATATCCGGCTTTTATCAGCGGCCTGTGACAGCCCCAATGGATTAAATCCGGAGAAGAGGACAGCCAAATACTTCCGGATGAAGACTCACCCGAACTCGGACGGTCAAGCCGGTAATATTTCCCGTTGATTTTTTCGGGAAACAGGGAAGAACCGCGATTCGCCGGTAAAGTAACAATTTCCACAGGAGTATAGGTTTCGAAATCCTTTGTTTTGCCCATCACCGTGAACGGTCCTTCTCCGCCGCCGAAAATCGGCGTAAGAATATAATACTCATCACCGATTTTGGTAATACGGTTATCGATAGGCGCAGTACCGATGACATTACTGAAGGGCTCCCCGTATTTGGTAAAATCGATGAAAGGCTCTTTTGTCCTGATCTTGAAGTTGATACCGTCATCGCTGACTGCGATGTAGGACCCCACCGGTTTTTGGTGCTTCAGGTCAAAATCATAGGAAAGGGTGGAGAGCACGAGAATGGTCTTGTCTTGATACATCACCGGGCTGGGGTTATAGACAGCAGCTATGCCGGGAAGCATATCATGGGTAATAATAGGGTTTTTAGGGTGCCTTGTTAATATTTTTGTTGCATCCAACATATCATAATCACTCCTTTTCATATCTCACAGAAACCTCATCCGGTTGCAAACGGATATATCCATTAATGCCGCAAAAGAATATTTGCTGTACATGTAATTTCAATTATACATTTTTTTTATTTTAGAGGAACTTTGTAAAACAATGAATTAGGAGGGTAAAATAAAGATATTAATTAAGATGAGGATAAGATTGTTAGATACTTTCCGGAATAAATGTATAATTTTATTTCCGGGCAGGCGGTGTTATTGC
>JAFADH010000243.1 GCA_023424995.1 Bacillota bacterium
CGTATTGCTCCGGTATCTGAGGAATTCCCTCCGCCTTATCAAAGGAACCCAGATATCTGACCAGGGCATACCATTCCTTTAATTCCCTGGGTTCGCCGTCCACCTCGCCATAGATTATATACTTCTCAAAATCCGTGATCGGTTCCCCGTCCTTATCCTTAGGGACCAGAGACATTAACCCATAAGACTTCTCTCCGACGACGGAAAGCATCTGTGCGGAGTAAAGCCCGCAGACAACCCGGTAGAGCCTGCTGTCATCGATCTCCTCCCGGGAGCCGTCTTCCCCTACAATCCCGGTATCCGTTACTTTATTGAAGATCAGCCGGTTGGGGTTAAAGGTATAGTTCAGTCCGGAGATATACAGCTGCGCATCTCCCATTAACGGAGTAATGGAAGCATCCACCTCACAGACTGTCTTAAGCTCCCTGCCGGTCAGGTATACCGATATCAGGGGATACCCCGGGATACCGTCCGCTCCGATTCCCAAGGAGCTGATGCTGAAGGCATCTGCTATGGTGATATCTCCGGGGTATATGGTATTACGGATCGTTCCGCAGGGAACGACTGCCGCAGCTATGGGAATATAAGCATCCCCTTCCGCCTGCTTTACCGCATAACGGTATGCGTCGCCGATCAGATTGCCGATGGCGGCTTCCCCATGGATATCAAAGATCTGTTCCGGCGTCTGGAACTGATATTCAGACTGTGCGATAACCTCGTCATATTGCATTTTATATTTATCAAAATAGGATTCCTGTACGATCTCCTTATATCCGGCCGCTTCCTGTGCTATGTTTTTATCATCTGCAAACCGGTCATTGATCTGAATCAACTCATAATGCTCCGGTGACCATCCGTCCTCCGACCTCCTTAACCGGATAACACCCAGGTTAATGCCGTAGCTGCCGCAGGAACCGATCACCGTATCCCGGCTGATAATGGGCTCCTCCAATGTCGTATGGGTATGTCCGCTTATGATCACATCGATATCCGGAACCTTCTTCGCCAGTATCTCATCCTCCGAGACGGACTTATCCGCTTTCGTACCGGAATGGGACAGGCATATGATCAGGTCGGCCTTTTCCTGCTCCTTAAGAAGCTTTGTGACCCTCTCGGCTTCCTTAACGTAATTGTTAAAGGTTACCCCCGCCATGGGAGCCATGGATATGGATTCATCCCCCATCACACCAAAGATACCGATCCGGATGCCCTTCTTCTCAACGATCATATATTCCCGGGCTCCGTAATCCTCCATCGCCTGCTTCAGACTGCCGACGGCTTCGGTCATATTGCCGTCCGCATCCGCGGGATAGGTCATATTGGCCTGGAGGATCATGGGGAGGGGTTCTCCGCCTGCAAGTGCCGCCTGCAAAGCCCCTGTCAGGCCTTCCGGACGGTAGTCAAATTCATGGTTGCCCAAGGTCGTGGCCGTATATCCCATCATTCCCATAATGCGAAGCCCCGGTGACTCCGTTGAGAAGACGGTCTGGAACGGAGTACCCATGGAGAAATCTCCGGCATCCACCAGCAGCGCCTCCGGATCCGTCGCCCGCTGCTCATTGATGGCAGTCATAAGCCTTGCATATCCCCCCGCTTCGATTGCCCGTCCCTCCTCCAGGGTCTTTAAGGGCAGCAGGTTGTCATGGAGATCATGGGTAAATAAAATCGTAATGCTGTCCCCCGGACCGTCTGCCGAAACAGCCGGAATACCGCTTAATTGGATACCGATTGCCAGACTAATGATAAAGACAGATACAGCATTGCATAAGCTTCGATGAATTCCAGTGCCTGATATTTGCGTTTGCACAAGGCGGAGGAATGAGACGCAGCGGTTCCTGCACCGATTGACGGCAACACGGCACCGGTGTAAACAGCGGATGCTTAAATCATTAAAATTTATGCAATGCCGTACCAGGCGTTTTAAAATTCTTTTCATCTGATTTACTCCCTTCCTTCCGTTACCCCAGTAACTCCAGGCGTATTTTTAAGCTGATGTTCCGGGTGGTTTCCATATGATCGAATAATATCTCATAACAGGCCAATTCTTCATTGACCCCAAGAATTTTTCCCGTACCGAATACGCTGTGCCTGATACGGTCCCCTGCCTGAAGCCGGTTCTGTACTCCCATAAGCTTCCGCTCATTCTGCTCGATATAGAAGCCTGCTTCTCCTGCCAGCCGGTCCTCCAATTCTACCGTATAATTTAGATAGGCCTTCTCCACATTGAAAATGAACCTGGAAGGATACCGGAAGGAGCCGTCAAAATTAGTCCCCTCCGCATCACTTATGAATAATGCATCCTCTGCCCGGGTGAAGGCCACATAAGCAAGTCTTCGCTCCTCCTCCATCTTATCCAGGGTATCCACATGCTTGCTGGGAAATATTCCTTCATTCATCCCGCATACAAATACATAGGGGAATTCCAGGCCCTTTGCATTATGTACCGTCATCATCCTGACCGTATCCGTGCTTTCCTTCCGGTCCAGATTTGTATACAGGGAAATCCTGACCAGATAGTCCGACAGGGAGCATTCCTCCCCCGAATCTCTTTCATATTCATAGACGGACTGCTTTAATTCAGCCAGATTGTCAAGCCTCTCCTGTTCTCCGTTGGTCCGGAGCATTGCTTCATATCCGCTGTCATTTAAGACCCTGGACAGAAGCTCCGACAGCTTCATATCATCATAGCTGTTCCGGTATTTCTCTACAAGTGCTATGAATGCCCCTGCCTGGGTCCTGGTGAAGCTCTCCCCGCCGATGTTATCCTGAAGTGCCTGATATAAGGTACAGCTCCTGCTCTCCGCATAATCCTTGAGAAAACGGATCCGCCGTTCTCCGATATTGCGTCTTGGCAGGTTGATGATTCTTAAGAAGGATATATCATCCCCATTGACAAGCATGCGCAGATAACACAGAATATCCTTAATTTCCTTCCGGTTATAAAATTCGGTCCCGCTGTAGATCGTATACTGGATCCCCTGCTTTATAAATACCTCTTCCAGGCTTCTGGATATAAAGTGGGAACGGTACAGGACAGCCATATCTCTTAGTTTTCCGCCGCTTTCCCGCAATGCCTTGATCCGATCTGCGATCCACTCCGCTTCCTGCGCAGTCGTCTTATTATGGTTATAGACCACCGGAATCTCCGATTGCCTTACGGCGGTCAGCTTCTTCTCAATCCGCTTCTTATTCATCTTAATCAGGGAATTGGATGCATGGACGATATTGGAGCCGGAACGGTAATTCTTATCCATGATTATGGTCCGGGCCGACGGGTAAACGGTATCAAAATTCAGGATATACTCCACCCTTGCCCCCCGCCAGGTATAGATGGTCTGATCCGGGTCTCCTACGATGAACAGGTTGTGATGGTACCCGCTGAGGATCCCGGCAAGGTCATACTGCTTTTCATTTACATCCTGGAACTCATCCACCATGATATACATGAACCTGGATTGCCATTTACGGCAGATATCCTCATGCTGCTCCAGAATATACAGGGCGAAATTAATAAGGTCGCTGAAATCCAGGGCAAAGCATTTCTTCTGCTCATACAGGTACCGGTAGAATATGGCGTCCTGCTGATTCCCGGTCTCCGTAAATTTCTCGCGCAGGGTATCCTGATTCGTATCCAGGATATCATTTATATAGGGTTCCTTCGATTTACGGTTTGAGAACATCTCAAGCAGTGTGGGAAATGTATAATCCCTTGAATTCAGTCCCATATCCTCGAATATGGTATTCAGTATATGGTTCTGGTCCTCCGTATCCAGTATAATGAAGCTCTTCGGATAATTCAGGACATGGATATCCTCCTTCAAAAGCCGGAGGCAGAAGCTGTGGAAGGTACAGATAAAGCCGGTATCGTTGTCCCCGATCATGGTACGTATTCTCTTCTTCATCTCATTGGCTGCTTTATTCGTAAAGGTAACACACAGGATGTTCGCCGTGGATATGCCCAGCTCATTCACCAGATAAGCGAAACGGTGGGTCAGAGCTCTTGTCTTTCCGGAACCCGCCCCTGCAATTACACGGACATACCCCTCCGTCGCCGTAACCGCCTGCTTCTGTTCCTCATTCAGTCCCTCCATAATTGAATACATTACACAATTCCCCCTAATTCATACCAGAATCTGATGGCTACTTAAGTCCATATTTATCTTTTACCTCTTGCGGACATCTGCATACTCCGTATACCTTTATGGATTCAACTGTTTTTTCCAATAATTCCAGAGTGATATCTTTTGGTATAATAAATAACCCAACAAATATCATTTTAATTTTCGGTTCATTATGACTGATCATTCTCTCAAGCTCTCCTTTGGTAAATGCACCGACACCTACCATAAACTGATGATCATGAGCCGACTTTCTTTCTACTATCCTCCTTGTATCATCTTCATGCTTATCAAGCTGTTTTTTTATTGCTGTTTTAATAAATTCCGTCCTGGTTGCATAATAGCCTTCACTTACCAGCAGATCAATATAACCGAGATCAACGGTATTGATATTGATGGTCAGTTTTTCTGTCGTATCCGTCTTTACATCACTCATACTGCACCTCCGATATTATAGGTTGCCAGAAGTTGTACATCGAACTTCTGGTAAATGGCGCTTCCTTATGCGCCGTGCATCTTGATTACAGGAATATGAATTTTATATCTGTAATATAATTACCAGCATTATACCATCCCACCGGATGGTATGCAACATCTATTTCAATAAAAATACCCCTCTATCCGGCAGGGCTTGTGTCTCTATCCTTTATATCTCCGCGATCCCGCTTGGAGAAGGAAATGCCGCGGTAACTGTCTGCCTTATCAGTCCGCCCTTTTCTTCCTCCAGCTCATATACGGAAAGATGATCGGAGTTTTGATTACATACCAGCAGATATCTCCCATCCTTGGATATGATCATATGTCTCGGATGCAGCCCGCCGCAGTCATATTCCTCCTGTCTGTCTAACATTCCGCCATAACCGATCTTAAACAGAGTAACTGTCTGTGCCCCTCTGTTGGCTGCATACAGGTACCTGCGATCCTTTGAGAAGCATATTGTTGAACAATTACTGCTCCCTGTGTATCCTTCTCTCAGGGTCGAGATCCGTTGAAGTAATCTTCTGCTGCCACCATTCTCATAAACCAATATCTCATTGGAGTACTCCGTAATGATGTACAGCAGCTTCTCATCCTCAGAGAACAGGGCATGTCTCGGTCCAATTCCCTTCGGCAGCTCAAGTATCTCCGTTAAGCCCGGTATTCCGTCCTTCAGTCTGTAATAATAAATCCGGTCCAATGCGATATTCACCGTAACCAGCATCGTCTCTTCCCTGTTCAGCAATACACAGTGGGCTCTGGTGCAGGCTTCCGGGTTATCTCCCTGCTGGACCTCATGATATAACAGCTCACCGAACTTTCCGGTCCCAACACGAACGGAAAAGATGGTTCCGGTCCCATAGCAGGCGCCGAATAACGCTTTATTACCGGAGGAATAGGTTATGTGGCACAGATATCCTCCCTCGATATACTTTTTGTCAAGCAAACAAAAACCGTCTCCGGAATATGCATACATATATACATAAGCATACCCCTCCGCTTCGGTAATCGTGAACAGATATCCGTCTCCCATGCAGACGAAGCTGGGATTTTCAACGGACCCCTGCCACAGAGTACGAATTGCATGACCCTCTTCCAACGAAATATATGCGATGGTATCCGCCGGCTGTGTTCCATATCCTGATAATATGAATCTCATAATAACCTCCATCTGCTGCTTTTATAACATTTAAATCCCGAGTAAAAAGCACCCCACGTATTTTTACCGGTTGAAAATGTTTTCCAACCGGGCGTCTATACCTGCGACTTGCTCGCAGGCTTATATTCAACGTATGAATTATCTTTTTATAATTCACATCAGCATCCATGCTTTTTGCATAAATCCTGAAGAATGGCCGATTTTGCTATTCTCTCAATGTCCGGTATGCATTTTGCCGGACTATTCACACTATCTCCACTCTGAATATAACTTTACACTTACCCAGGATATATTTAAAATGATAAGGCTCCATTCAGGAAGCAATTTCAGCCGCTTATAGGGGTAGGACAGTTTACACCGCTTAGGCCAGCTGCAGCTATTTATTTGAAAACATTACAATAATAGTCCCCGTATTTTATCAAGTTATATTTATACCCCAAGTATGGAATACAGCTCTGTCAGCCGGCTGATCTCATAATCCGCAATACAATCCGTCACGTTCTCCAGCTTCTTCGGATTATACCAGCAGGCAGCGATGCCGGCATTGTTGCCTCCCTTGATATCGGATGAGAGGGAATCTCCGATGATCAGAGTCCTGTCCTTATTAAAGTTCTCGATCCGGGC